>QGUX01000146.1 GCA_003242275.1 Pseudomonadota bacterium
CGGAAACGCACGCCCTTGACGACCTGGCCGTCACGGACGTCGAGGCAGGGGATCAGGCGTCGCGCAAGTATGGCTGCAACTCCTCCATGCTGATGCGGCCCTCGAGCAGGGCCTTGCCGCTGATGGCGGCGGCCAGTCCCATCTGCGCCAGGCGCGCCAGGTCGGCCGCCGAGCTGATGCCGCCCGAGGCCTGCCAGGCGATGCGCGGGAAGCGGCGCTGCGCCTCCGCGTACAGCTCGATGCTGGGACCGGCCAGCGCGCCATCGCGCGAGATGTCGGTGCACAGCACGTGCTTGAGGTCGGTGTCGGCGAAGGACTCCAGCAGCTGCCACAGCGACAGCGCGTGTTCCTCCACCCATCCTTTCGTGCGCACGCGCGGAGTACCGCCCTCGTCCACGCGCACGTCGATGGCCAGGCACACGGCCTCCGGGCCATGGGCGCTGAGCAGCTCGCGCAGCAGGGCAGGGTTCTCCACCGCGGCACTGCCGATCACCACGCGGGCCACGCCCAGAGCCAGCGCCTGCTCCGCCAGCTCGCGCGTGCGCAGGCCGCCGCCCAGCTGGATGCGAAGCCGTCCAGCGCCGGCCATGCGGGCGATCAGCCCGTGGTTGCCCGGCGTGCCGTCGCGCGCGCCGTCGAGGTCGACCAGGTGCAGCCAGCGTGCGCCGGCGTCGGCGTACCGGTTCAGCAGGTCGAGCGGATCGACCTCGTAGCGGGTCTCGGCGTGGAACTCGCCCTTCAGCAGGCGCACGCAGCGCCCGCCGCGCAGGTCGATGGAGGGAATCAGCAGCACGTCAGCTCCCGAGGGCAACGAAGTTGGCGAGCAGCCGCGCGCCCACGGCGGCGGAACGCTCGGGATGGAACTGCACGCCGCGGAAGTTGCCGCGGCGCACGGCGGCGGTGAAGCGCCCGCCATAGTCGCTGGCGGCCAGCGTGTACGGGCCCACCGGCACGGCGAAGCTGTGCACGAAGTACACGTAGTCGCCGTCCTTGATGCCATCGAACAGCGGGTCTTCCGCCAGCAGCTCGAGCTGGTTCCAGCCCATGTGCGGCACCGGCTGTCCGGGACTGGCCGGGATGCGCGCCACGCGCCCGGGCACGATGCCCAGGCAGCGCGTCTCGGTGGCGCCGCCGCCGACGGTCTCCTCCGAGGCCTCGAACAGCAGCTGCATGCCCAGGCAGATCCCGAGCACGGGCTGGGTGAGCTTCGGCAGCAGCCCGGCCACTCCGGCGTCGGCAAGGCGCTTCATCGCATCCGGCGCCGCGCCCACGCCGGGCAGCAGCACATGCGAGGCCGCGGCGATGCGCGCCGCATCGCGGCTGACCTCGGCCTTCACGCCCAGGCGGCCGAGCGCGTGCAGCAGCGAGGCAAGGTTGGCGCCGCCGCTGTCGATGACCACCACGGCGCTCACAGCACCCCCTTGGTGGAGGGCAGCTCGCTGCCCTCGCGCCGGAACGCCATGCGCAGCGCGCGGCCCACGCCCTTGAAGCAGACCTCGACCATGTGGTGGGTGTTCTCGCCGGTGACGCTGATGTGCAGCGAGGCGCCCAGCGTATCGGCCAGCGAGCGGAAGAAGTGCGGCACCAGCTCGGTGGGCAGCTGCCCGACCTCGCTGCGGCCGAATCGGCCCTCCCACACGAAGTAGGGCCGGCCCGAGAGGTCGATGGCCACCTGCACGCGCGACTCGTCCATGGGCAGCAGGAAGCCGTAGCGGCCGATGCCGCGCTTGTCGCCCAGCGCCTTGCGCAGCGCCTCGCCGAGGGCCAGCGCGCAGTCCTCGACGGTGTGGTGCTCGTCGATGTGCAGGTCGCCCTTGCAGGCGAGCTTCAGTGAGAAACCGCCGTGCCGGGCGATCTGCTCCAGCATGTGGTCGAAGAAGCCGATGCCGGTGCTGACCTCGATGGGACTTTCGGCGTCGAGGTCCACGGACAGGCGGATGTCGGTCTCCTTCGTCCTGCGTTCCACGCTGGCGCGACGGGCCAGCAGCTCGGTGGCCACCGCCGGCCAGGTCTCGGCCGGCGAGCCATCCTTCAGCACCTTCAGGCCCCGCACGCCGATGTTGCGCGCCAGTTCGAGGTCGGTGTCGCGGTCGCCGACCACGGCGCTGGCGGCGAGGTCCACGGCGGTGCGTCGCAGGTAATCGCCGAGGATGCCGGGCCTTGGCTTGCGGCACTCGCAGCCATCGGCCGGCCTGTGCGGACAGATGAACACCTCGTCGAACGTGATGCCCTGGCTGGCCAGCGTGTCGATGATGAAGTCCTGCACGGGCTGGAACTGCTCGCGCGGGAAGCTCGCCGTGCCCAGGCCGTCCTGGTTGGTCACCATCACCAGCCGGTAGCCGGCCGCCACCAGCCGCTGCAGCGCGGCGAACACGCCGGGCATCCAGTGCACCTTGGCGAGGCTGTCCACCTGTTCGTCGGCCGGCTCCTCGACCAGCGTGCCATCACGATCGATGAACAGTACTTTCTGCAACGGGGTGCTCATGACAGGCTCTCCAGCAGGCGCGCGTTCTGTTCCGGGGTGCCCACCGAGATGCGCAGGCTGTTCGGCAGGGCGGGCTGGCGCACGTCACGGATGATCAGGCCGGCCTTGCGCACGCGCCGCAACACCTCGTCGGGATCGGTGCAATCCACCAGCAGGAAGTTGGCATCGCTGGGCCACACCCGCGTGACGAGCGGCGAGCGCGCGAGGCCCTCGGCCAGCCGCTCGCGCTCCAGCAGCAGCCGCGCCACGCGCGTGCGCATGCGCGCGACGGCCTCCTCGGTGAGCTGCGGCGCCACGGCCTCGACGGTGAGCTCGGTGATGGCATAGGGCGGGATCACCTTGCGCGCCAGCTGGATGATGGCCGGATGCGCCAGCAGCGCGCCCACGCGGGCGCCGGCCAGGCCATGCGCCTTCGACAGGGTCTTGAGCACCGCCAGGTTCGGCGCCCCGGCGAGGTGGCGTGCCATGCTCTCGACATTGGCGAAATCGATGTAGGCCTCGTCCACCACCAGCAGCGCGTCCGGCGCGATCGCGCGCGCGATGCGCAGCAGCTGCGCCGGCGGCACGGCATTGCCGGTGGGATTGTTCGGTGAGCACACGAACACCAGCCGCGTGTTGGCATCCACGCTGGCCAGGATCCGCGGCTCGTCCAGCGTGAAGCCGTTCTCCGCGCACAGCGGCACCGGGCGCACCTCGGCGCCCTGGATGCGGGCCGCCACACCGTACATGCCGAAGGTGGGCGGGCAGATGATGACGTTGTCCACGCCAGCGCGGCAGAACACGCGCAGCAGCAGGTCGATGGCCTCGTCGCTGCCGCGGCCCACCAGCACCTGTTCCGGCGAGACGCCATGGAGCTTCGCCAGCCCCTCCACCAGCACCGGCGGCTGCGGTTCGGGGTAGCGGTTCAGCCCCGCCTCGGTGTCATCGCCGTGCACGCGCCAGGGCAGCTCGTTGGCGTGCATGCGCACCAGCGAGGGCTCCCAGGCGGCATGGCTGTAAGGCGTGAGCGCGAGGATCTCGGGGCGCGCCTTCGCCAGTACGGCCTCGATGCCGGGCGCGGAGGAGGAGGCGGGGGCGCTCATGGCGCCACGCCCAGCGCTTCCAGCCGCACGGTGACGGCGCGCGCATGGGCGTCGAGCCCCTCGAGCGTGGCCAGCGTCTCGGCCACCGGACCCAGGCGGCGGATGCCGTCGGCAGTGAGCTCCTGCACGGTCATGCGCTTCTGGAAGTCGGTCATCGACAGGCCGCTGTAGGCACGCGCATAGCCGTAGGTGGGCAGCACATGGTTGGTCCCCGAGCAGTAGTCGCCCATGGACTCCGGCGACCAGGCACCCAGGAACACCGAGCCGGCGTTGACGATGCCGTCGAGCAGCGCGCGCGGCTCGCGCGTCTGCACGATCAGGTGCTCGGGCGCGTAGGCATTGGACACCTCCAGCGCCTGGGTGAGCGTGTCGACCACGATGATGCGGCAGTTGCCCACCGACTCCTGCAGGATGCTCTTGCGCGACAGCGCGGCACGCTGGCGGTCGAACTCCTCCGCCACCGCCGAGGCGAGCTGCGCCGAGTCGGTGACCAGCAGCGCCTGCGCGCGCACGTCGTGCTCGGCCTGCGCCAGCAGGTCCGCCGCCACGAAGGCCGGATTGGCCGCCGAGTCGGCGATCACCAGCACTTCGGAGGGACCGGCGGGCAGGTCGCAGGCCGCCCCTTCCGGATCGGCCGCCACGAGCTGCTTGGCGGCCGTGGTCAGCGCCGTGCCGGGACCGAAGATCTTGTCCACCTTGGGCACCGATTCGGTGCCATAGGCCATGGCCGCCACGGCCTGCGCGCCGCCGGCCTTGAACACGCTGTGCACGCCGCAGCGGCGCGCCGCCACCAGCACCGCCGGATTGGCGCGGCCGTCGGCCGCCGGCGGCGTGCACAGCACGCGCTGCGGGCAGCCGGCCAGCTGCGCCGGCACGGCCACCATGATCACGGTGGAGGGCAGCGGCGCGGAGCCGGCGGGCACGTACAGCCCCACGGCCGGCACCGGCCGGAACAGCCGCTCGCAGCGCACCCCGGGCATCACGTCCATGGCCAGTGGCGCGGTGAGCTGCGCGGCGTGGAAGCGGCGCACGTTGTCGATGGCGGTCTCGATGGCCGCGATCTGCTTCGGCGCCAGCTCGCGCTCGGCGGCGTCGAACTCTTCGGTGGAGACCTTGAGGCTGGCGAGCTTCGCGCGGTCGAAGCGCTCGGCGAAGCGCAGCAGGGCGGCATCACCATCCTTGCGCACTTCCTTGATGATGTTGCGCGCGAGCTGCTCCACGTCGTGCAGCGAGTCGAGCCGGGCGCGCGCCAGCGCCTCGCGTTTTCCCGCCGCATCGAGACTGTTCCATTCGAGGATCTGCATGATTCAGTCCAGCATCTTTTCAACGGGAAGCACCAGCATGGCGCTTGCGCCGGCGGCCTTCAGGCTCTCCAGCGTCTCCCAGAACACGTTCTCGCGGCACACGGCGTGCACCGCAACCTTGTCCGTGGATCCCTCCAGCGGAATGATGGTCGGCGACTCGCTGCCCGGCAGCAGCTCGCGGATGCGGGGCAGGGCCGAGCGCGGCGCGTGCAGCATGATGTACTTGCTCTCCTTCACCTGCTCCACGCCGTCGATGCGCAGCAGCAGCCGTTCGACCCAGTCCTCCTTCACCTGCGGCAGCTTCACCGGCGTGCGGATCAGCACCACCTGGCTGGCCAGCACGGTGTGCACCTCGCGCAGGTGGTTGGCCTGCAGCGTGGAGCCCGAGGACACCAGGTCGCAGATCATGTCGGCGCGGCCCAGCCGCGGCGCGATCTCCACCGCGCCGGACAACGTGACGATCTCGGCCTCGATGCCATTGCGCCTCAAGAAGTCCTCCAGCAGCGCCGGGTAGGTGGTGGCGATGCGCAGGCCGGCGATGGAGGAGAGGTCCTTCCATGCCATGCCCTCGGGCACGGCCAGCGACAGGCGGCAGTGGCCGAAGTCGAGCCGGCGCAGGATCTCGAAGCGCGCCGTGGCGCCGCGCGCGGCCATCTCCAGCCGCCGCTCCTCCAGCACGTTCAGGCCCACCAGCCCCAGGTCGCAGACATCCTCCTGCACCAGGTCGGGGATGTCGTCGTCGCGCACGAACAGCACGTCCAGCGGCAGGTTCTCGCCGTAACCCATGAGCTGGTCCTTGCCGCGCGAGAGCTTCAGGCCGCAGCGGGCCAGCAGGTCCAGCGAGTGGTCCGTGAGGCGGCCCGATTTCTGCACCGCCAGCTTCAGGCGGGTGTCCTTATCCATTCCGCATGCTCTCCAGGCGCTTCACGGCCAGCGCATAGCCGCCGCTGCCCGCGGCCAGGTAACGGGCGACCCGCCCGATGGTGGTGAGACTCACGCCGGTGAGGCGGTGGATCTCGCGATAGGGCAGGCCCTGCTGCAGCGCCTCGACCACCGCCCAGCGGTCGGCCATGGCCTGCAGCTCGGCGGGCGTGCACAGGTCCTTCAGGAACGCGCGCAGCTCCTCGGGCGTGCGGCAGGTCAGGATGGCCTGCACCAGCGAACGCTCGGTCTGCGCCTCGTGGCGCGGGGAGAACTGGCGGTTGGTCTTCATGATCTAATGTATTAACATGCTAGTATATTGGAACGCCAGGCGCAAGCCCGGCATGGTTGCTGCCCATCGCGCCGGGGCCCTAAAATCGAGGGCTTGTCCAACGCGCTTGGCCAATCCGCGACGCCCCGCGAAGGCGTCCTCCAGGTCGAAGGCCCGACCACGCTGCACCACGGCGGCACACTGGAACGACTGCAGATCGGCTACTCGCTCAGCGGGCGGCCCGGACAGCCCGTGGTCCTCGCCCTGGGCGGCATCTCGGCCAGCCGCACCGTGTTCACCCCCGATGGCTCGCGCGCCGGCTGGTGGCACCACGTGGTGGGGCCGGGCAAGGCGCTGGACACCGACCGGGTGGCCCTGCTGGGCATGGACTACATCGGCGGCAGCGGCGCCACCACCGGCCCGGCGCCGGGCGCGGACTTCCCCAGCATCTCCAGCTACGACCAGGCCGAGGCCATCGTGCGGCTGCTGGACCACCTGGGCATCGACAGGCTCTCGGCCATCGTCGGCGCCTCCTACGGGGGCATGGTGGCGCTGGCCTTCGGCGAGCGCTACCCGCAGCGTGTCGACCGGCTGGTGGTGATCAGCGCCGCCGACTCCGCCCATCCCATGGCCACGGCCTGGCGCAGCGTCCAGCGCAACATCGCGCGGCTGGGCCTGGCCTGTGGCTGCCCCACGCAGGCGCTGGAACTCTCGCGCGCGCTGGCCATGTCCACCTACAGGAGCCCGGAGGAATTCGACGCGCGCTTCCGCAAGCCGCCGCGCATGGAGGAGGGCCGGCCGGTGTTCCCGGTGGAGGAATACCTCACTGCCCGCGGCAGGGACTACGCGGCGCGCTACCTGCCGGAATCCTTCATCTGCCTGTCGGAGTCCATCGACCTGCACCAGGTCGACGCCACGCGCATCCCGGTGCGCACCGAGGTGGTGGCCGTGCGCGAGGACCAGCTCGTGCCCATCGCCGACATGCGCGCCATGACCGCAAGGCTGCCCAATGCAACCTTGCATGAGATTTCCTCGCTGCTGGGTCATGATGCCTTCCTGAAGGAGGCCGAACAGCTTCGCGCCGTCCTGTCGCTGATCCACTCCGGAGACTGAACGTGACCGACCGTCCCGCCTTCACCACGCGCTCCGTGCGCGCCGGCCTCGAGACCGACGATGTCACCGGGGCCGTCGTTCCCCCGCTGCACCTGTCGAGCACCTATGCCTTCCGCGGCTACGGCCAGAAGCGCCAGTACGACTACTCGCGCTCGGGCAATCCCACCCGCGACATCCTCGGCGCCGCACTGGCGGACCTGGAGGGCGGCGCCGGCGGCGTGATCACCGGCACCGGCATGAGCGCCATCACGCTGGTGGGGCACATCCTGCCGCAGGGCGCGCGCATCCTCGCGCCGCACGACTGCTACGGCGGCACCTTCCGGCTGTTCACTGCCTGGGACAAGCGCGGCGAGCTCAAGGTGGACTTCGCGCGCTTCGCCGATCCCGCCGAACTGGAGGCCGCGCTGGCGAAGAAGCCGGCCATGGTGTGGATCGAGACGCCCAGCAATCCGCTGCTGCGCATCACCGACATCGCCGAGGTGGCGCGCCGCGCGCACGCGCAGGGCGCACTGGTGGCGGTGGACAACACCTTCCTGTCGCCCGCCTGGCAGCGGCCGCTGGAACTGGGCGCCGACATCGTGGTGCATTCCACCACCAAGTACATCAACGGCCACAGCGACATCGTCGGCGGCGCCGTGGTGGCGAAGACCCCCGAGCTGCACGAGCAGCTCGCCTGGTGGGCCAATGCGCTCGGCCTGACCGCCGGCGCCTTCGACAGCTTCCTTACCCTGCGCGGCCTGCGCACGCTGCAGGCCCGCCTGGCCGTGCACGGGAAGAATGCCGGCGAGCTGGCCGGATGGCTGGCCACGCAGCCGGGCATCCGCAAGGTCTACTACCCGGGCCTGCCCACCCATCCCGGCCATGACGTCGCCCGCCGCCAGCAGCAAGGCTTCGGCGCCATCATCAGCATCGAGATCGAGGGCGGCGAGCCGGCGGTGAAGCGCTTCGTCGAGGGCCTGGAGTTCTTCTCGCTGGCCGAGTCGCTGGGCGGGGTGGAGAGCCTGATCGCGCATCCGGCGTCGATGACCCATGCCGCCATGGCGCCGGAGGCGCGCGCGGCCGCCGGGCTGGTGGACGGCCTGCTGCGCTTGTCCATCGGCATCGAAGCAGTGGAAGATCTGCGGCGGGACCTGGCCGCGGCGCTCGAGCGCGCCCGCGGCTGAGCCTCGCCGCGCAGGCGGCGTCCACGACCAGAGGGGGGAATCATGTCGCACCGCTCCAGGATCGGGAGCGCAGCGGGCATCGCGCTGCTCGTCGCCTCCGCCATGCTGTCCGCCGCCCAGCCGCAGGGACCCGCGCAGGCGCCATCCGGCTGGACCACCGAGCTGGACCACCGCAACATGATGGACCAGCTCGGCATCACCCGGCTGCGGCCGGGCCGCAATGCCAACGCGGATGCGCCCAATGCCGCCAACTACGACGAGGCGCTCGCCAATCCCTATCCCGACCTTCCCGATGTGCTCCGCATGCAGGACGGTCGCAGGGTCACCACCGCGCAGCAGGGGCGGGGCAGGGCCCCCCCCGGCGTCCCGG
>QGUX01000147.1 GCA_003242275.1 Pseudomonadota bacterium
TGCTGGACATCGGCGGCGGCACCAGCGAGGTGGCGGTGCTGTCCCTGAACGGCATCGTCTACGCCAACTCGGCGCGCATCGGCGGCGATCGCTTCGACGAGGCGATCATGAACTACGTGCGCCGCAATTACGGCATCCTGATCGGCGAGGCCACCGCCGAGCGCATCAAGATCGAGATCGGTTCGGCCTACCCCGGCCAGCAGGTCAAGGAGATCTCCGTGAAGGGCCGCAACCTCTCCGAGGGCGTGCCGCGCGCCTTCACCCTGAACAGCAACGAGATCCTCGAGGCCCTGCAGGAACCGCTGCAGGGCATCGTCAGCGCCGTCAAGCAGGCGCTGGAACAGACTCCGCCCGAGCTCGGCGCCGACGTGGCCGAGCGGGGCATCGTGCTCACCGGCGGCGGCGCCCTGCTGCGCGACATCGACAAGCTGTTGATGGAAGAGACCGGCCTGCCGGTGGTCATCGCCGAGGATCCGCTCACCTGCGTGGCACGCGGTGGCGGCCGCATCCTCGAACTGATGGACGAGCTGGGTCCCGGACACTTCGGCCTCGAATAGGGAAGCTGCGCATGGCCCTTGGCGGCGGCGCAATGAACCGGCCCTCGGCGCGAGACCTGGCGCCGGGGCCGCGCTGCTTCGTCTTCGCCATGCTCTCCCTGGCATTGATGTATTTCGACCAGCGCGACGGCTGGGGCGAGCGCATCCGCTACGGCCTCGCCGCCGTGGCCTATCCCATCCAGGTGACCATCGGTTCGCCGGGCCGCATGTGGGCGGCCACGCGCGAGTACTTCAGGAGCCGCTCCGAGCTGCGCGAGGAGAACCGCCACCTGCGGGAGCAGGGTCGCGAGCTGGCGCTGCGCGCGATGCGCCTTGAGGCGCTGGAGGCCGAGAACCTGCGCCTGCGCGGGCTCCACGAGGCGCTGCCGCCACTGGTGGAGCGGAGCCGCATCGTCAACGTGGTCAACGCCGACCTGGGCCGGCTGCGCCAGCGGCTGATCATCGACGCCGGCGAGAACGACGGCCTGTACCGCTCGCAGGCGGTGATCGACGCGCGGGGCCTGATGGGCCAGCTCGCGCGCGTGGGCCCCTGGAGCGGCGAGGTCATGTTGATCACCGACCCGGAGGCGGCCGTGCCGGTGGAGGTGGTGCGCAGCGGCGTGCGCAGCATCGCCGTGGGCACGGGCGCCGCCGACGAGCTGGAACTGCCGCTGCTGCCGGCCACCGCCGACCTGCGCGCCGGCGACCTGCTGGTGACCTCGGGCCTGGGCGGGGTCTTTCCGCCGGGCATTCCGGTGGGCACGGTGACCGAGAGCCGCCGCGACCCGGACGAGCTGCTGGCCGTGGTGCGCGCGCGGCCGGCCGCGGCCATCGACTCCAGCCGCCAGCTGATGATGCTGTGGTTCTCGCGCTCCCACCCCTCCGCCCCGGCTTCGCCCGAGGTGCTGGGCGCCCTGCCCGAGGCCCCCGTGGCGCAGCCGGTGACCCGGCCGCCGGAGGCGCACTGATGTACACGGCGGCCACCCGCGAGTCCCCGCTGCTGGTGTGGATCACCGTGCTGATCGCGCTGGTACTGACGCTGCTGCCGCTGCCCGAGTGGCTGGCCGCGCTGTGGCCCAACCTCGTGCTGCTGACGGTGCTGTACTGGTCCACCATGGCGCCCGCCGCCGGGGGAATGCTGGTGGGCTTCGTGGCCGGGCTGGCCTTCGACGTGCTCAGTGGCGCCCAGCTCGGCCAGCACGCCCTCGCCTTCTCGCTGCTGACCTACGGAGCCATCAAGCTGCACCTGCTCACCCGCGCCAAGCCGCTGTTCGAACAGGCCATCTTCGTGCTGCTCGCGCTGCTGGCCTACGAGGCCCTGCTGTGGGCCATCGACGGCGTCAGCGACCGCGGCACGGGCGGCTGGGCGCGCTGGATGCACGTGCCGGTGGGCGCGATACTCTGGCCGGTGGTGGTCGGCCTGCTGGGCCGGCTGCACGCGCCGCGCTAGGAGGCCGCAAGGGCAATGGTCGGGCCGGTACGCATCAAGGACCACCAGCGCGAACAGCGCATCTTCTACCAGCGCGCGCTGCTGGCCGCGGTGGTGATGGCGGCGATGACGCTGCTGCTGGTCGGCCGCCTGGTGCTGCTGCAGGTGGTCCGCTACGACCAGTACAAGGTGCTGGCCGAGGTCAACCGCGCGCGCATCGAGCACATTCCCGCCAACCGCGGCCTCATCTTCGACCGCAACGGCCACGTGCTGGCCGAGAACCGTCCCAGCTACCAGCTGGAGCTGGTGCGCGAGGACGTGCGCGACCTCGACGCCACCATCCGCGGCCTGGTGCAGATCGGCGTGATCGCCGAGGAGCAGGTCGATGACGTCCGGCGCGACGTGCTGGCGCGCCGGCCCTTCGAGTCGGTGGCCATCCAGCGCCGCCTGACCGACGAGCAGATCGCCGCCTTCGCCGTGCACCGCCACCAGTTCCCGGGCGTGCAGATCCATTCGCGCTCCACCCGCCACTACCCGCATGGCTCCCTCGCCGTGCACGCGCTGGGCTACGTGGGCACGATCAGCGAGGCGGACCTCAAGCGCATCGACGAGGACGCCTACCGCGGCACCATGGTGATCGGCAAGCGCGGCGTGGAGGCGGCGCGCGAGTCCGAACTGCACGGCGTCAACGGTTTCCGCGAGATCCTGGTCAACGCGCTGGGCCGCTCTGTGCAGGATGCCACCGACCTGAAGATCGCGCTGCGCGAGAAGAAGCCCGAGGCGGGCGCCGACCTGATCCTGGCGCTGGACCTGCCCACGCAGCAGGCCGCCGAGGCGGCCTTCGCCGGCCGGCGCGGCGCGGCGGTGGCCATCGACCCCAACAACGGCGACGTGCTGGCCTTCGTCAGCCTGCCCGGCTTCGATCCCAGCCTGTTCGGCCGCGGCATCACCACGCGCGAGTACCGCGCGCTGGAGACCGACATCGACCGGCCGCTGTTCAACCGTGCCATCATGGGCACCTACCCGCCCGGCTCCACGGTCAAGCCCGTGCTGGCCATGGCGGGCCTGGCCTACGACAAGATCGAGCCGCACGACCACAAGTTCTGCCCCGGCCACTTCCAGGTGCCCAACAGCCGTCGCCGCGCGCGCGAGGGCCGCGGCGGCGTGCACGGCTGGGTGGACATGCGCACGGCGATCTCCAAGTCCTGCGACGTCTACTTCTATTCGCTGGCGCTGGAGCTGGGCGTGGACGCGATCCACGAGTTCCTCTCCCCCTTCGGCTTCGGGCGCCGCACGGGCATCGACATCGCCGGCGAGGTGTCGGGCATCCTGCCCTCGCAGGAATGGAAGCGCGAACGTTTCAAGGAAGCCTGGTACCCCGGGGACACGGTGAACTTCGGCATCGGCCAGGGCTTCATGACGGTGACGCCGATGCAGCTCGCGCAGGTCACCGCCGTGCTGGCGGCCCAGGGGCGCGTGTTCCGGCCGCGGCTGGTCACCGGCATCCGCGATCCCAAGTCCGGGGAGGTGAAGACCATCGAGCCGGTGGAGCTGCCGCACGTGCCCGGCGGCACGCCCGAGCAGTGGAAGGTGATCATGGAAGGCATGCGCGAGACCATGCGCACGGGCACCGCGCGCGCCATCGCCACCTCGGCCGAGTACACCATGGCGGGCAAGACCGGCACCGCGCAGGTGTTCTCGGTGGCGCAGAACCAGAGCGTCAGCGCGGTGGTGGAGAACGAGCGGCTGCGCGACCACTCCTGGTTCATCGCCTTCGCGCCGGCCGAGAACCCGAAGATCGCGGTGGCGGTGCTGGTCGAGAACGGCGGCTTCGGCGCCAGCGCCGCCGCGCCCATCGCGCGCCAGATCTTCGATGCCTACCTGCTGCCGCGCCTGGGCGCCGCGGCCGGCAGCGGCCCGGCCGGCACGCCGCCCGGCAGGGGAGCTTCCCGATGATCCGCGTCAATCCGGCCGATTCCACCGCCCGCCGCACGCTGGGCACCATGGCGCGGCTGCTGCTGGCGCTGCAGCTGGACGGACCGCTGCTGATCGGCCTGGGCCTGCTGTGCACCTACGGGCTGGTGGTGCTGTACTCGGCCTCGGGCCAGAACCTCGACACCGTGCTGCGCAGCGCGGTGCGGCTGGGCATCGGCGCCGTGGCCATGGTGGCGCTGGCGCAGGTACGCCCTTCGCAGCTGCGCAAGGCGTCGCTGTGGCTGTGGATCGCCGGCGTGGCGCTGCTGGTGGTGGTCGATGTGATGGGCGTGATCGGCAAGGGCGCGCAGCGCTGGCTCGACCTGGGCTTCATCCGCTTCCAGCCCTCCGAGATCATGAAGATCGCCGTTCCCATGATGTGCGCGGCCTGGCTGCACGAGCGGCCGCTGCCGCCCTCGCCGGCCACGCTGGCCATGCTGGCGGTGATCATCTTCGTGCCTGCGGGCCTGACGGCGGCGCAGCCGGACCTGGGCACGGCCATCCTGATCAGCATCGCCGGCGTGCTGCTGGTCATCCTCGCCGGCCTGTCGGCCTGGTTCATGGCCGGCGCGGTGGCGCTGTCGGCGGTGGGGGCCTGGGTGGGCTGGCAGTTCCTGCTGCACGACTACCAGCGCCAGCGCGTGATCACCTTCCTCGATCCCCAGGCCGACCCGCTGGGCGCGGGCTACCACATCATCCAGTCCACGATCGCCATCGGCAGCGGCGGCCTGTTCGGCAAGGGCTACATGAACGGCAGCCAGGCACAGCTCGAGTACCTGCCCGAGCGCCACACCGACTTCATCTACGCGGTGATCGGCGAGGAGTTCGGCCTGCTGGGCCTCATCGTGCTGCTGCTCCTGTACCTGTTCATCGTCGGCCGCGCGCTGTACATGGCCTCCCAGACCCAGGACACCTTCGCGCGCCTGCTGGCCGGCAGCCTCGCGCTGACGTTTTTCGTATACGTGTTCATCAACACCGGCATGGTCAGCGGCCTGCTGCCGGTGGTGGGCGTGCCGCTGCCGCTGGTGAGCTACGGCGGCACTTCGATGGTGACCCTGCTGGCGGGCTTCGGTATCCTCATGTCGTTGTATTCGCACCGCAAGCTCGTCGGCTCATGACGCGCCTGCGAGGGAGCACGCCCGAGATGATGTCCCGCTTCTCCCTTCTGCCCGCCACCCTCGTCGCACTCGCAGTGCCCGCCGCGGCCCAGCAGGCCGCGCGCACGCTCGACATGACGCGTCCCGAGGTCATCGAGTTCGTGGCGCAGATGGAACGCGAGCACGGCTTCGACCGGCAGGAGACGGTGTGGATCCTGCGCGATGCCGTGCCGCAGCCGCGCATCGTCGAGATCATGCAGCGCCCGGCCGAGGGCACCATGGCCTGGTGGGAGTACCGCGACCGGTTCCTCACCGACGAGCGCATCGACGGCGGGGTGCGCGTCTGGCGCGAGCACCGCGAGGACCTGGAGCGCGTCGCGGAGCAGTCCGGCGTGGCGCCGCAGTACCTGGTGGCCATCACCGGCGTGGAGACCTTCTACGGGCGCAACACCGGCAGCTACCGGGTGCTCGATTCGCTGGTGACGCTGGCCTTCGACTATCCGCGCCGCGCCGAGTACTTCCGCCGCGAGCTGGCGCAGTTCCTGCTGCTGGCGCGCGAGGAGCGCGTGGATCCCCGCTCGCTGAAGGGCTCCTATGCCGGCGCCATGGGCATCGCGCAGTTCATGCCCTCCAGCTACCGCCACTATGCCGCCGACGGCAACGGCAACGGCACGCGCGACCTGTGGAACTGGAATACCGACGTGTTCGCCAGCATCGCCAACTACTTCCGCGAGCATGGCTGGCGGCGCGGCGAGCCGGTGCTGGCCGACGCCCGCCACGACGCGCCGCCCGACGACCCGGCCAAGGCCTCCTCCACGCTGAACGAGACCGTGGCCCGCATCGCCGCCCGCGGCTACCGCTTCGACACCAGCCTGCCCGGCGACGCCAAGGCCATGCTGGTGCCAGCGGCCGAGCGCAACGGCACCCGCTGGCGCGTGGGCTTCAACAATTTCTACGTGATCACCCGCTACAACCGCAGCCACCTGTACGCCATGGCGGTCAACGACCTGGCCGACGCCATCGAGAAGCGCTACCGCGAAGCGGAGCGGCCGCGGCCGGCCGGCCCCCACGCACCGCTGGTCCCGCCCTCCTCGCGCGAATGAAACTGCGCAGCCTGCTCATCGTGGCGCTGGCCGCCGCCCTCGCCGCCTGCAGCACCACGCCGCGCCGCGCCCCGCCCTCCTCCACGCCGCCGGTCCCGCGCGACATCGACGCCATTCCCGATGCCGTGCCGCGCCATGAGCCGCGCAGCACGCGCGGCAACCCGCCGAGCTACGAGGTGCTGGGCAGGCGCTACCACGTGATGGCCAGCGCCGAGGGCTACCGCGAGCGCGGCGTGGCCTCCTGGTACGGGCCGGACTTCCACGCGAAGACGACCTCCAGCGGCGAGCCCTACGACATGTACGCGATGACCGCCGCGCACAAGACCCTGCCCATTCCCACCTACGTGCGCGTCACCAACCTCGAGAACGGCCGCAGCGTGGTGGTGCGGGTCAACGACCGCGGGCCGTTCGTGAAGAACCGCATCATCGACCTGTCCTACACCGCGGCGCACAAGCTGGGAATGACGCGGGCCGGCACGGCGTTCGTCGAGGTGGAGGCCCTCACGCCCGGCGCCCCCGCCGGGGCGGTCCCGCGGGCCGCGTCCACGGGCCGCGGCCGCCTGTACCTGCAGACCGGGGCCTTCGGCGTGAGGCAGAATGCCGAGCAGCTCGCCGCCCGCCTGCGCGCCGCCGGCATCCGCGACGTGAACATCGTGGCGCCGGACCGCGACACGCCGCTGCACCGCGTGCGCATCGGTCCGATCGCCGACGTCGCGACTTTCGATATGCTTGCCGACCGTGTGCAGGGACTTGGCATCGAAACCCTGCTGGTCACCGAATGAATTCCTCAAGGATCCGCCCGACACGATGAAGAAGCTGTTCCGCTGCCTGCTGCTCGCCCTCGCTCCCGCCACGCTGTTCGCCGCCGCGCCGGTGATCCCGCCGCCGCCACAGATCCCGGCCAATGGCTACATCCTGGTGGATCACCACAGCGGCCGGGTGCTCGCCGAGCAGCGGGCCGACGATCGCATGGAGCCGGCCAGCATCACCAAGGTGATGACGGCCTACATCGTGTTCGACGCGCTGCGCGAGAAGCGCCTGACGCTGGCCGAGAAGGTCAAGGTCAGCGAGTACGCCTGGCGCACCGGCGGCGCGGTCACCGACGGTTCCACCAGCTTCCTGGAGCTGGGTTCGGAGGTGCCGGTCGAAGACCTCATCAAGGGCATGATCGTGCAGTCGGGCAATGACGCCACCATCGTGCTGGCCGAGCGGCTGGGCGGCTCGGAGGCCGGCTTCGTCACCATCATGAACGAGTACGCGCGGCGCCTCGGCCTGGAAAACACCCACTTCACCAACAGCTGGGGCAACCCGGGGCCCGAGCACTACTCCACGCCGCGCGACCTGGCGAAGCTGGCCAGCGCGCTGATCCGCGAGTTCCCCGAGTACTACAAGTGGTACTCGATGCGCGAGTTCACCTGGAACAACCATCGCCAGTTCAACCGCAACGGCTTGCTGGGCCGCGACCCGTCGGTCGACGGCATCAAGACCGGCCACACCTCGAGCGCGAAGTACTGCCTGATGACCTCGGCCGAGCGCAACGGCATGCGGCTGATCTCGGTGGTGCTGGGCTCGCCCTCGGTGCGCGCCCGCGAGGACGCCAGCGCCACGCTGCTGAACTACGGCTACACCTTCTACGAGACCATCAGGCTGCTCGACGCCAACCAGCCGGTGCTGACCCCGCAGGTCTACAAGGGCGCGGCGGACGCCGTGCCGGTGGGCAGTCCGCGCCCCACCTACGTTACCATCGCGCGCGGCGCGGCCGACAGCATCACCAAGGAGGCCAGCGTCGAGGGGCCGCTGGTGGCGCCCATCGAGGCCGGCGCCACGCTGGGCAGCTACACCGTGCGCGTCGGCGACGAGGTCGTGGCGCGGGTGCCGCTGGTGGCGCTGGAGAAGGTCGAGGAAGGCGGCCTGTGGCGCTGGGCGGTGGACAGCGTGAAGCTCTGGTTCGCCGACTGAAGGGCACGCACTCCCCATGCCGCCGCCGCTGCGCTGGTGCCACCTGGATGGCCGGCTGGTCGAGCTGGCCGGGGCGCGCATCTCGCCCTTCGACCGCAGCTTCCTGTTCGGCGACGGCATCTACGAGGTGATGCGGGTCTATGACGGGCGGCTGTTCCGCCCCGAACTGCACCTGGACCGCCTGGCGCGCAGCGCCGCGGCAATCAAGCTCGCCAACCCGCACCCGCACGCGCAATGGCGGGCGCTGCTGGAGGAGCTGGTCACGGCCAACGGCGGTGGCGACCAGTACATCTACCTGCAGCTCTCGCGCGGCGCCGAGGAAGGACGCAACCATGCGCCGCTGCCGCAGGTCGCGCCGCTGGTGTTCGCCTACTGCGCGCCGTGGCCGGCGATGTCCGGGTCCACGCTGCGCGACGGCCTGCCCTGCATCACGGCGGCCGACACCCGCTGGGCGCGCTGCGACATCAAGTCGGTGGCGCTGCTGGCCAATGTGCTGCTCGGCCACCAGCCCTCCGAGCCCGGCGCCACCGGGCCCACCCTGCGGCGGAATGGGGGGCTCCCCGAGGCAGGGGCCCCTCCCGTGCCCTGGGGAAGGACAGGCGT
>QGUX01000148.1 GCA_003242275.1 Pseudomonadota bacterium
GGCGAGCACCTCGACGACCGTGACGGGCACGGATTCGCCGGCTTCCGTAAAGATTCGCGTCATGCCGCACTTGCGGCCGACCAGACCGATTGTCATCTCGCAATCCTCAGTTCGACGTGCGGATCAGAACCGGGAACGAACGCGAGACGGGCGATGTCCCCACGAGGACCGCAGGGTCGCCTGGCTCGAGTGGTCTTGGCCTTGTCAGGTGGCCAACCGTTCCCGATTCCGCATCCGTAAACGCGGGCCGCCGGAACAGCCGACGGTAAAAAGGGCGCGCAGTATAGGCGGCCGGTCCCGCAGGTTCAAGCGCGAGCGCATGTGGTCCGCCATGGCCTCGCTGCTGCGTTGCAGCAGCCCTCGGGAAGGGCTCCAGAGGGGCCTCCCGGGTAATGGCGGCGGACGTGCGGTGACGGCATTCGCCGACAGCCAGCCGGAACCCGCTCCGCCAGAGTCAGGGCCGTGAGCAGTGCCCACCCAACCGCCCCGGTCTCTTCCAGCCGGCGGGGCGCGGCGGCATGTCCGGCCTGCCACGCAGGGATGGAACCATTCTTCGAACAATGCGGCCTGTCCGCCGGCAGCAGCGTGGTGCTCGACACGCGCGAGGCGGCACTGGCCTTCCCCCGCGGGGACCTGCTGCTCGCCTTCTGCCCGGCCTGCGGCTTCATCTGCAATGTCCTTTTCGAAGAGCGGGTCGCGGAGGTGGCGAGCCGCCATGAGGACACCCAGGCCCATTCCCCCGCCTATGCGAGGTACCTCCGGGGGCTGGCCGCGGACCTGGTCCGGCGCCACGGCCTGCATGGCAGGCGCGTGGTGGAAGTGGGCTGCGGGCAGGGAGAGTTCCTCGCCCTGCTGGCGCAGCTGGGCGGCAACGAGGGCCTGGGCTTCGACCCGGTCTACGACGCCGGCCGCGGAGTGCTCGATGGGACCGGCGCCCGCGCGCTGGCCGCCCCTTACGATTCCCGGCAACCGCCTCCGGAGGCAGACCTGGTCTGCTGCAAGATGACGCTGGAGCACATCCCGGACGTGGCGCCTTTCATGTCCGGCCTGGCCGGCGCGCTGAGGCAGGAGGACGCAGCCCACCTCATGGTCCAGGTACCGGACGCCGGCCGGATCTTCCGGGACTGCGCCTTCGAGGACATCTATTACGAGCATTGCTCGTACTTCACCGCCGGTTCCCTGGCCCGGCTGGTGCGCGCGCAGGGGCTGGCCGTGGACCGGATCGACATCGGGTATGCAGGCCAGCACCTGACGATCGAGGCGCATCGCGCAGCGGATGCCGCGACACGACCGCCGCTGCCCGGAGAGGAACCGCCGGCAGGCATTGCGGCCTGGGTGGGAGATTTCACCGCCACGTATGCGCGGCGGGTCTCGCAGTGGCGGGCGCAACTGGCGCGCTGCCAGCAGCGCGGCCCGGTGGTGCTGTGGGGATCCGGATCGAAGGCCGTCTCCTTCATGAAGGCGGTCGATGAGGAGCAGCAGATCGGGCACGTGGTGGACATCAATCCCTTCCGCCAGGGACGGTACGTGGCCTGCTCCGGCCAGCGCATCATGGCCCCCGCCGAAGTACCGGACGTGCGGCCCGCCGCGGTGGTGGTGATGAACCCGGTGTACCGCGAAGAGGTGGCCGGGATGCTGCGCGACATGGACGTGGACGCGCAGGTGCTGTCCCTGTGAACACCGGTGCTCCCGGCGCCGCCTCCACACGGCCCCCGCTGGTGGGCCTGGGCATGCCCGTCTTCAACGGTGCGCGCTTCCTGGCGGCCACGCTGGAGTCCATCCTGGCGCAGACCCTCACCGACTTCGAGCTGGTCATCTGCGACAACGCCTCCACGGATGCAACCGGGGAGATCTGCCGGCACTACGCGGCGACCGACGCCCGCATCCGCCATGTGCGCAACGCGGCCAACCTCGGCGCCCACCCCAACTACAACCGCTGCTTCCGGCTCTCGCGCGGCCGGTACTTCAAGTGGACGCCGCACGATGACGTGCTCGCGCCGGATTACCTGGCCCACTGCGTGGGTGCGCTGGAGGCCAATCCCCGGGCGGTGCTGTGCCAGTCGCAGCTGCATTTCATCGATGCGCAGGGCGCAACGCTCGGAATCTGCGGCACGGACCTGCATGGCGCGCAGGCGGCGGGCGCAGCGGAACGCTTCGCCGCGGCGGTGCTGAGGGCGCACAACAGCTATGACATGCAGGGTGTGTTCCGGCGCGAGGCGCTGGAGCGCTCCGGCCTCCTGGGCAGCTTCCACGGCGCCGACAGGGCGCTGGTCGCCGGAATGACCCTGCTCGGCCCGTTCCTCCACGTTCCGTTGCCGCTGCTGCAGGTCCGCGACCACTCCGGGCGCTACACGCGCGCCATGGTGGACCCGCGCGCGCGCGCAAGCTGGCACGACACCCGCCTGCGCAGCCGCTGGAGCTTCCCGACCTGGCGCCTCTACCGCACCCATGTCCGCCAGGTGCTGCATGCACCGCTCACCTCCGGCGAACGCTCGCGCTGCCTGCTGGCGCTGCTCGCCTGGTGGTTCGCCAACTGGAATGCCGCCCGCGCCGCCATCGACGTCGTGGGCGCGTTCGCGCCGGAGGCGGTGGGCTTCGCGCAGCGCCTCAAGCAAAGCTTCTCGCCCGCGCCAGGCATCGACCGGGCGCGGGCCCGCCGCAAGCGCAGTCCCGGCAATCCTCCCACCACGGGCCAGGAAACGTGAACACCTCGGCCGCGGCCACCTGCCGCTTCTGCAGCGATCCGCTCGAACACACGTTCGTCGACCTGGGCATGTCGCCCCTGTGCCAGACACAGGTCCTGCCCTCGCAGCTGGACCGGATGGAGCCGTTCTTCCCGCTGCACGTCCAGGTGTGCGGCAACTGCTTCCTGGTTCAGCTGCCGGAGTACGTGGCGCCCGACATCATCTTCGGCGCGGAGTACCCCTACTACTCGTCGTATTCACAGGGCTGGGTCCGGCATGCTTCGGACTACGTCGGGCACGTGATGTCCGTGCACGGCATCGGCCGCGACAGCTTCGTGGTCGAGCTCGCGAGCAATGACGGCTACCTCCTGCAGCACTTCGTGTCGCGCGGGGTGCGCTGCCTCGGCATCGAGCCGGCGCAGGGAGTCGGTGACGCCGCCCGCGCCCGGGGAGTCCCGACGCTGACCCGGTTCTTCGGTGCCGGGACGGCCCTCGTCGTGCGCGGATCGGACGGCCCGGCGGACCTGATCGTCGGCAACAACGTGCTCGCGCACGTGCCGGACCTCAAGGACTTCCTCCGCGGGGTCACCCTGCTGCTGGCCGACGACGGCATGGCGACCTTCGAATTCCCGCACCTGATGCGGCTGATGGAAGGCAACCAGTTCGACACCATCTACCACGAGCACTTCTCCTATTTCTCCTTCACCTGCGTGCGGCGCATCTTCGCGGCGCTGGGGCTGCGGATCTTCGACGTGCAGGAGCTGGGCACGCACGGTGGTTCGCTGCGCGTCTACGCCTGCCATGCAGGGGACGGGCGCCGTCCGGAGCACGAGCGCGTCGCCGCCCTGCTCGCCCGCGAAGCGTCGGCCGGCTTCGGCGAGCTGGCCACCTACTCCCGCTTCGGCGATCGCGTCGAGGCCACCAAGCGGCGCCTGCTGGGCTTCCTGATCCAGGCACGAGAGGAGGGCCGGCAGGTGGTTGGCTACGGCGCCCCCGGCAAGGGCAACACGCTGCTGAACTTCTGCGGCATCCGCACCGACTTCCTGGCCTACACCGTCGACCGCAATCCCCACAAGCAGGGCACCTTCACGCCCGGGACGCGGATCCCCATCCATGCACCCGGGCGCATCTTCGAGACACGACCGGACTACGTGCTGATCCTTCCCTGGAACCTTGCGGAGGAGATCAGCCGCGAGATGGAAGGCATCCGCGCATGGGGCGGCAGGTTCGTGGTCCCCATCCCCGCCGTGAGGACGTTCTAGCCATGCTGCCGGTCCCGCTCTTCAGCCAGATCCGCGATGTACTGTGCCTTGGCGCGCACTGCGACGACGTGGAGATCGGCTGCGGCGGCACGCTGGCCGCGCTGACCCGCGCCAACCCGCACTGCCGCGTGCGCATCGTGACCTTCTCGGGGAACGCAACACGGAGGGCGGAGAGCCGCACCGCCCTGCAGCGGCTCGTGCCGACCGGGTCCGCGACGCAGGTGGAGATCCACGACTTCCGCGATGGCTTCTTTCCGGCGCAATGGTCGGACATCAAGGGCGTGTTCGAGGCCATGAAGGGTGGATACCGCCCCGATGTCGTCCTGACCCACCACGCCGACGACCGCCACCAGGACCATCGCGTGGTCTGCGAGCTGGCGTGGAACACCTTCCGCGACAGCATGATGCTCGAGTACGAGATCCCGAAGTGGGACGGCGACCTGGGCCGTCCGCAGGTCTACGTACCGCTGCAGAAATCCGCGGTCGACCTGAAGCTGCGGACGCTGGACGAGTGCTTCCCCTCGCAGCGGGAACGCGCCTGGTTCAGCGCCGACGTATTCACCGGGCTGATGCGGCTGCGCGGCATGGAGTGCAATGCCCCCGACGGCTTCGCCGAGGCCTTCCACGTCAGGAAGCTGGTGCTCGCATGGCGATGAAGATCCTGGTGACCGGCAGCGACGGCTACATCGGCGCGCGCATGGTGCCCCGGCTGCTGGCGGCGGGCCACGAGGTGACGGGGCTGGACACCGGCCTGTACCGCGACGGCTGGCTCTACAGCGAACAGCACGGCCAGCCCGTGCTCGCACGCACGCTGAACATGGACCTGCGGCGGGTGGAGCCCAGGCAGCTGGAAGGCTTCGATGCCGTCGTGCACCTGGCCGAGCTGTCCAACGATCCGCTGGGCCAGAACGATCCGCAGGTCACCCGCCAGATCAACCTCGAGGGCTCGGTGCGGCTGGCGCGCGCCGCGCGCCGTGCCGGCGTGGGCCGGTTCGTCTATGCCTCCTCATGCAGCGTCTACGGGCAGGCCCTCTCCGACTGGGTCGACGAGGACTCCCCGCCGAACCCGCAGACTACCTACGCGGAGTGCAAGGTGGGCGTGGAACGCGAGCTCGGCACGATGGCGGACGCCGGCTTCTGCGTGACCTTCATGCGCAACGCCACCGCCTACGGGGCCTCCCCGCGCATGCGCTTCGACATCGTCATCAACGACCTCTGCGCGCTGGCGTGGACCACCGGGCGCATCGTGATGACCAGCGATGGCACGCCCTGGCGACCGGTCACCCATGTGGACGACATCTGCCATGCCTTCGAGTGTGCGCTGCGCGCGCCCCCCGAGGCCGTGAACGGCCGGGCGTTCAACGTCGGCGCGGACACGGAGAACTACCGCATCCGCGAACTGGCCGAGACGGTGGCCGAGGTCTTCCCGCGCTGCGAGGTGAGCATCGGCGACAGCGGCGGGGACACGCGCAGCTACCGTGTGTCCTTCGCGCGCATCAAGGCCGGACTCCCGGGCTTCGCGCCGCAATGGAACGCGCGCCGCGGCGTCGAGCAGCTGCACGAGCTGTTCGGACGCATCCGCATGCCGCGCGAGATCTACGAGTTCCGGGCATTCACGCGACTGAAGCAGCTGCGGTTCCTGAAGGAAACCGCCCAGCTCGACGAGCAGCTCTTCTGGCGCTGCTGAGGGGAGAGCACGCGAATGAAGGTCATCCTGTTCTGCGGTGGCATGGGCACGCGGCTGCGGGAACACTCCGACACCGTTCCCAAGCCCCTGGTCAACGTCGGTCCGCGGCCCATCCTCTGGCACCTGATGCGCTACTACGCGCACTTCGGGCACACCGAGTTCATCCTCTGCCTGGGATTCCGGGGCAGCCTGATCCGCGAGTACTTCCTCCACTACCAGGACTGCATGAGCAGCGACTTCACCTGGCAGGACGGCGGACGATCGATCCTCGTGCACGACCCCGGCGTACGCGACTGGAAGATCACCTTCGTCGACACCGGGCTGCATTCGAACATCGGCCAGCGGCTGCTGCGTGTCCGCAGGTACGTCCGCGACGAGCCCTGGTTCCTTGCCAACTACGCCGACGGACTGGGCGACATCCCCCTGGGCGCCGTAGTGGACCTGGCCCGCCGGCGCGACGCGGTGGCGGCCTTCGCCTCGGTCCGCTCCTGGCACAGCTTCCACGCCGCGCAAGCCGACGCGGAGGGTTTCGTCACGCACATGGGGCCGCTGCGCAGCGACCACTTCCTGATCAACGGCGGCTTCTTCGTCCTGAGGCAGGACATCTTCGACTACATCGAGGAGGGCGAGGAACTGGTGGAGCAGCCCTTTGCCCGCCTGCTGGGCGCCCGCAAGCTGGTCACCTACCGGCACACCGGCTTCTGGCAGTCGATGGACACGCTGAAGGACAAGATCGCGTTCGACCGCATGGAGGCGCGCGGCGACTGTCCCTGGGCGGTGTGGGAAGACAGGTCATGAGCGCGCGTGCCGGTGGCTGGTGGCGACGGTGGGAACGGCCCCTGAAGGACCGCCTGTCCGAACCGCTGCACCTGAACCTGCTCTCGGCGCTGGTGCGCATCGCCGGCGGCTTCAGGCTGCAGGTGGAATTCGACCTGGTGGAACGCCGCCGTTACGCCTTCGCATTGCTGCAGGCGGCCGACTGGGCCGTGCGCTTCGGCGTGCCGCGCATCTGCGCGCTGGAGTTCGGCATCGCCGCCGGCGCCGGCCTGGTCAACCTCGCGCGACTGGCGCAGCGGGTCACGCGCGAGACCGGCGTGCGCATCGACATCATCGGCTTCGACACCGGCACCGGCATGCCCGAGCCGGTGGACTACCAGGACTACCCGGAGGAATTCCAGCGGGGGGATTTCCCGACCACCGACCGGGACGCGCTGGCCCGGCTGCTCCCGCCGGGCGTCAGGGTCATCTACGGTCCGATTGCCGAGACGGCGCGCGGCTTCATCGACAACATCGATGCCCCGGTGGGCTTCATCAGCTTCGACCTCGCCTTCCATTCCTCGACGGTGGATGCGATGCAGGTGCTGCGCGGCCCGGCCACCCGCTACCTCCCCATCGTCAGCTGCTATGTCGGGGGAATCATGATGGACACCGCCAATCCGGACGTCGGCGAACTGCTGGCCATCCGCGAGTTCAACGCGTCCTCGGCCATGCGCAAGCTGCATCCGATGACCTGGCTGCGCGAGCGGCGCGTATTCAAGAACGCGTTCTGGCACAGGCAGATCTACACCTTCCACGTGCACGACCATCCGCTGCGCAGCCCCGCCGGACACAGGGCCCGCGCGACGCGGCTGCTCGAGGATCCGACCGGTGCATCGGCGCCGACCGGCCAGGTGACACCATGATCCAGGTTCCCGCGGAGCAGGAACGAGACGCGCATCGGGCCGCGGCCGCCGCCGCGTTGCCGACGGCTGGTCCGGTGGTGCCCGTCTACTACAACCGCCGGCTGCCGGAAGCACAGCGGCGGCAGGCCATCTACGACGGCGCCCTGTTCGTGTTCAGCGGCCTTGCGGCCATCCGCCGGCTCGGTGACTGGGCGGGCGAGCTGGCGGCGAAGGCCTTCCAGGGTGTGCCGGAGATGCTGCGGGCCCACCGGCACCTCGCGGTGGAGGAGTTCGTCCGCCGCGTCTCGCCGCTGAAATCCCGGTTCACCAATGACGCGCGCACGAAGCGGTTGTGCCAGGAACTGGTCGTGGAGATGGGCGCGGATCCGCAGCGCACGTATTTCGACCTGCCGCGGCTGCGCGTCATCCCGCCCGCGAGCTACCTGGCCGCCGGGGTCAGCTACAACTACGCCCCCCACCGCGACACCTGGTATGCGCATCCCCGGCAGCTGGTGAACTACTGGGCGCCGCTGCACGACACGCAGGCCTCCACGGTCATGACGATGTTCGTCGACCATTTCCGCCGCCCCGTGGCCAACACGTCGGCCCGGTGGGATTACGGCGAATGGGTCCGCAATGCGCGTTTCAACGCGGCGGCCAGCATCCGGCGCGAGGAACGGGCGCATCCCGTGCCGCTGGCCGAGGTCGCCGGCACGACGCAGCTCCGGCTGGTGCTCAACGGCGGCGATGCCATGGTGTTCTCCACGTGCCAGCTGCACGCCTCCACGCCCAACGACACCGATGCGATCCGCTTCAGCTTCGACCTGCGGACCCTGAACCTTGACGACCTGGAGGCAGGCCGCGGACCGGTCGACGTGGACGGACAGGCCACCGGCACCACGCTGCCGGACTTCCTGCGCGGCAGCGACCTGGCGCCGCTGCAACGGCCGCCCGGGACGGGTTGATCAGCCCGTGGACAGTGCCACCACTCCCCGCCTGATGGACGGCAACGCGAGGCACGCCCCGCCGGCCAGCAGCGAGCACGCGGCGACGGCCAGCAGCCAGTGGATGCCCAGCAGGTCGAGCAGCCACAGCGCGCCGCCGAATCCCGCGGCCGGCAGCAGGGCGCGCAACACCCCGGACGCCGCGGGGAAACCCACGTGATCACGCAGCAGCCACAGGGTGAGCAGCGTGCGCACGGCGTCGCCACCCAGCTTGCCGGAGGCCGCGCCGAGGATGCCCCAGCGCGGGATCAGCACGCAGTGCAGGAGCACGGCCGCCGCGACGCTGGCCAGGTCCACGCGGACCATGGCCCTCTCGCGGGCGGCGGCGGTG
>QGUX01000351.1 GCA_003242275.1 Pseudomonadota bacterium
TTTTTTTTTTTTGTGAGACTGCGCGCCCCCAGTGCTCTCCCCCTGTCTTTCTGTGGCGGCGGTCAGATGTGTATAAGGGCGCGTGCGTGCGGGCCCCGGCCCCCGGCCTGGGGGCCCGCGCGCGCAGGGCGTCCCTGAAACCGCCGGCGCCGACCAGCGGCGCCCCCACGTGCGCGGCCAGGCCGGCCAGCCACGCATCCGGCACGCCGCTAGCGCAGATGAAGGCCGGCGAGCCGAGCGCCGGCAAGGCCTGCGCGTGCGCCCCGCCCCAGAGCCACAACGCATTCAGCGGCATGTCACCCCGGCTTTCGCGGCGCCGGTTCAGCGCATGGGCGGCGAACCACATTTCCGATTCCGCGGCCAGGCGCCGCAGCGCGCGCTCCTCGCCGCCGGCGGCGGCCCGGCGCTCCAGTGGCGCGCCGGTGAGCTTCTCCGGCGAGGCATCGCGGGCCGCGGCGGCAAAGGGCGCCTGGAGCAGCCAGCCGCCACCGGCGGCGGCGATGTGCAGCCGCACGCCCTCGCCGCCGAACTCGGCATTGAAGGCGGCGCACCACTCCTGTTCCTCCCCGGGGTCAAGCACGGGCCGGCCGCCGGGCGGCAGGTGCACGCGGCTGATGCCCGCCACCAGGTGCAGTGGCGTGGCGAAGCACAGTGGCGTGCCGGCCGGCAGGGCGGCGGCGCGCGCGGCCAGTGCCGCCGGGGGCAGGTCCGCCGGCCCGCCGAGCGCCGCCAGCACGCCGCCGCGCCAGTCCGGCGCATCCGGCAGGCGGCGCGCACGCCGCAGCAGGCGGGTGAGTGCGGGAAGGGACGGCAGGCCCGGCGAATCCTCGCCCGGGACCGGATCCTGCGGCAGCAGCGGCCCCGGCATCGCGATCATCGGCGTCATATGGCGTATCGTAGCCGCGCATGAAACTCCACGAGCACATCCAGCGCCACATGAACCTGGTCAGCCGCTACGGGCCCGCGGGCATCGAGGTCAACGGCATGAACCATGCCCGACCGCTAATCCTCGCGCCGGGATTCATCCACGCCGACTGGATCGCCGGTCCCGAGCAGCTGACGCCCGAGTCGCTGGCGCCGCTCTGGCCACTGGACCCGCGCGTCGTACTGGTCGGTGCGACCGGGGTTGCCGTGGCAGGACTGAAGTCCCTGCGCAGCTTCCTGGCCACGCGGCAGGTGGCGCTGGAGGTGATGGACCTCGGCGCCGCGTGCCGGACGTACAATGTGCTGGCACAGGAAGAGCGCCAGGTGGTGGCGCTGCTGTTTCCTTCCTGAAGCGCTCTTCACTGGTCCCGCCGCATCGATCCCGCTGCAGCGGCCGGGGCATTCCCCTAGACTAGCCCCCTTTCAACTTCCGCAACCCAGGATCCCACGATGCGCATCGCCTTACTGATCAGCCTCGCCGCCGCCACCCAGCTCGCCGCCTGCGTGCAGGATGCCCGGATGCCCGAGCCGAAGACCGACGAGGAGAAGACACTCTATTCGATGGGCGTGATCCTCGCGGACCAGCTGCGGCCCTTCGAGCTCTCCGACCAGGAGCTGGCCATGGTGAAGGCCGGCCTGCATGAGGGTGCGCAGGACAAGTCCAGGCTCAAGCCCGAGGACATCAGCGTACTGGTGCCGCGCATCCAGGCGCTGGGCGACGAGCGCGCGAGTGCGGCGCTGGAGCGCGAGAAGAAGGCCGGCGCGGAGTTCCTCGCCAAGGCCGCCGCCGAACCCGGCGCCGTGAAGACCGAGAGCGGCATGGTGTACCGGTCGGTCAGCGAGGGCTCGGGCCCCTCGCCCTCCGCGAGCGACGTCGTGCGCGTTCACTACGAGGGACGCCTGGTCAACGGCAAGGTGTTCGACAGCTCCCGCGAGCGCGACGAACCGGCGGAATTCGCGCTGGACGGGGTCATCCCCTGCTGGACCGAGGGCGTGCAGAAGATGAAGGTGGGCGGCACCGCCAGGCTGGTCTGCCCGCCGGAACTCGCCTATGGCGAACAGGGCCGGCCGCCGGTGATGCCGGGCGGCGCCACGCTGACCTTCGACGTGGAGCTGCTCGACATCATCCGCCCGGATGGTGCCCCGGCCCCCTGACCGGCCGAAAGGCGCATCCGCAAAAAGAAACGCCCCCGGAAACGGGGGCGTTTTCTTTTGGCGGGAACAAGCCCACCGGAGGAAGACACTGAAGTTCGTAGAGCAAGAAGATCCAGTTCGACCACTATTCGGAGCTGACAGACTCGAATAATTGGCACTAATCGCTTTTTCTAGTTTTTGTATCGACCCGTTT
>QGUX01000149.1 GCA_003242275.1 Pseudomonadota bacterium
CCACTTAGGAGCGTTCGCCGGTGGAGCGACCCGCCCACACCCGGAGCCCGAAGTTTTCGTTTTATACGCGGCTGGTGATGCCGCCCTGCGCCTTGCCCTTGATGCCGGTGTAGTCGGTATCCAGCAGGAAGTTGACCACGCCGGCCACCGCGTCCGAGCCATAGGCCGCGGAGGCACCGCCGGTGACGACCTCCATGCCGCGGATCATCGACTCGGGGAAGGTGGCCACGTCGGCCACGCCGGCACGGGTGGAGGAGGCCACGCGGCGGCCGTCCAGCAGCACCAGCGTGCGGTTGGAACCCACGCCGCGCAGGTTCAGGAAGCTCGAACCGGCCGCGCCGCCGATGTTGAATATGTTGGCGGGGCCGGAGTTGTTCAGGAACTGCGGCAGCTGGTTGAGCGCCTCCACGAGGTGACCCGGCGCCAGCGCCTCGATCTCCTCGCTCTGCATGGCCGTCACCGGCGTCGGCGTCTCCATGCCGTCGCGCACGCGCAGGCGCGAGCCCGTCACGGTGATCTCGTCGAGGACGACCCCGTCCTCACCCTCTGCCCCCGGCCCGGACTGGCCCCAGGCCGGCAGTGCCGCGGCCACGGCCATGGCCACGCCGGGCACCAACAATTTCCTCACGAATGACATCGATGATTGACCCCTGGGGAAGGTCCCCTTGACTGTTTTCCCAATGATGCGGGCAGGTTGTGGCAACCAATAACTAACTCTGAATATTTGCCAAAACCTATCAGTAATTGCCCGAGGCGGAAGCATAGGCGGCGCCGCCCCCCGCGACAAGGCAAACACCCGGATGGCGGGCATCAGGGTTTCTTATGGAGGGGGCGCGACCCGGCCGACGCGGGCTTGGGCGCCCGTCCGACACGCTTCCGGCTCCCACCGTGCCAACGTCGTCCGGAGGGGCCGGCAGCCGCCGGCAAGGAGACGGGCATGCCCACCTGCGAAGTCTGCGGCAACGACTACGACAAGGCGTTCGAAGTGGTCCGCGGCGGGAAGAAGCACGTGTTCGACAGCTTCGAATGCGCCATCCACGCGCTGGCGCCCACCTGCGCGCACTGCGGCTGCCGCGTGATCGGCCACGGCGTGGAGACGCCGGTGGGCATGTTCTGCTGTGCGAGCTGCGCGCGGCACCAGGGGTCCACCGCCGTCCGGGACCGCGAACCCGGCCGCGTGCGCAACTGAAGGGGGCTGCCGGCGGACGCGGGGGCAGGTTGCAGGTGATCCGCATCGGCCTGTCCGGCTGGAGCTACGGCGGCTGGCGCGGCCGGTTCTACCCCGAGGACCTGCCGCAGCGCTGCGAGCTGGCCTACGCCGCCGCCCTCTACGGCACCATCGAGGTCAACGGCACCTTCTACGGCCTGCAGCAGCCCGCGAGCTTCGGCCGCTGGCATGACGAGACGCCGCCGGGATTCGTGTTCGCGGTGAAGGGACCGCGCTACATCACGCACATGCGCCGCCTGCGGGACGTGTGCACGCCGCTGGCCAATTTCCTGGCCTCGGGCCTGCTGCGGCTGGCGGGCAAGCTGGGTCCCATCCTGTGGCAGTTCCCGGCCTCGATGCGCTACGACCCGGCGCGCTTCGAGGAATTCTTCCGCCTGCTGCCGCGGAACACCACGGCAGCGCAGGCGCTGGCACGCGGGCATGGCAAGCTGCGCGGCCGCGCCTGGCTTGCGGTGCCTGGGCAGCGGCGGATGCGCCATGCCGTGGAGATCCGCCACGACAGCTTCCGTTCCGGGACCTTCATCCGCCAGCTTCGCCGCCACCGCATCGCGCTGGTGGTGGCGGATACCGTGGACTGGCCGCTGCTGATGGATGTCACCGCGGACTTCATGTACTGCCGGCTGCACGGCTCCGAGGAGCTGTATGCCAGCGGCTATGGCACCGAGGCCCTGCGGCGCTGGGCCACGCGCGTGCGCACCTGGGCACGAGGGACCGAACCCCGCGATGCCGTGCGCGTGCTGCCCCGGTCACCGCCGCGGCTGCGGGGCCGCGACGTGTTCGTGTTCTTCGACAACGACGCCAAGGTGCGGGCACCGCCAGACGCGGCGGCGCTGCAGGCCATGCTGCGCACAGGCCCGCCGCAGGCCCGGACACCCGCAACGGCGGATGCGCCGCGCCGGCGCCGCGCAAGGCGGGCCGGGGCGCGATGAAACGGGCCCTGCGCAAAGAAAAAGGGGCGCGGCAGCCATGCCGCCGCGCCCCGGATCCCCCGCCGGCGAGGGACGGGAAGCAGGGGGCCTACGCCCCCTCCTCCTCGCCCACCGGGCTGTCGTCGGCATCGACCACGGCGCCGCCCACGTCCACGTAGCCGCGGCGGGTCGACTCGCTCATCTTGCGGCGGCGGTGCTCGTGGGCCGCGAAGCCCGTGCCCGCCGGGATGAGGCGGCCGACGATGACGTTCTCCTTCAGTCCGCGCAGTTCGTCCTTCAGGCCCCGCACCGCGGCCTCGGTGAGCACGCGGGTGGTCTCCTGGAATGACGCGGCCGAGATGAACGACTCGGTGGCCAGCGACGCCTTGGTGATGCCCAGCAGCACCGGCTGCAGCGCCGCCTCGGTCTTGCTGTCCGACTTCGCCGCGTCGTTGATGTCGAGCGCGCGCGAGCGGTCCAGCTGCTCGCCGCGCAGCAGCGCGGTCTCGCCCGAGTTCAGCACCTCGGTCTTGCGCAGCATCTGGCGGATGATCACCTCGATGTGCTTGTCGTTGATCTTCACGCCCTGCAGGCGGTAGACCTCCTGGATCTCGCGCACGAGGTAGTTCGCCAGCGCCTCCACGCCCTGCAGGCGCAGGATGTCGTGCGGGTTCGGCTCGCCGTCGGCGATCACCTCGCCGCGCTGCACCGTCTCGCCCTCGAACACGTTGAGCTGGCGCCACTTCGGGATCAGCTCCTCGTACTTGTCGCCATCCGGACCGGTGATGATCAGGCGGCGCTTGCCCTTGGTCTCCTTGCCGAAGCTGACCGTGCCGGACTTCTCGGCCAGGATGGCCGGGTCCTTGGGCTTCCTGGCCTCGAACAGGTCGGCCACGCGCGGCAGACCGCCGGTGATGTCGCGGGTCTTCGAGGACTCCTGCGGGATGCGCGCGATCACGTCGCCCACCGACACCTTGGCGCCGTCGGTCAGGTTGACCAGCGCGCCCGGCGGCAGCGTGTACACGGCCGGGATGTCGGTGTTGCCGAAGGTGACTTCCTTGCCCTTGGCGTTGACCAGCTTGATGGTGGGCTTGAGCTCCTTGCCGCCGCGCTGCTTGGAGTCGAGCACCACGATGGAGGACAGGCCGGTGACCTCGTCCACCTGGCTGGTGACGGTGAGGCCGTCGACGAAGTCCTGGAAGCGGATGAAGCCCGCCACCTCGGACACCACCGGGTGGGTGTGCGGGTCCCAGGTCGCCACGACCTGGCCCGGGGTCACCTTGTCGCCCTCCTTCGCGGTGATCACGGCGCCGTAGGGGATCTTGTAGCGCTCGCGCTCGCGGCCGAAGGCATCGACCACGCCGATCTCGCCCGAGCGCGACACCGCCACCAGGTGGCCCTTCTCGTGCTGCACCGACTTGATGTTGCGGAAGCGCAGCGTGCCCTCGTTGCGGATCTCCACGCTCGAGGCGGCCGCGGCACGCGAGGCCGCGCCGCCGATGTGGAAGGTACGCATGGTCAGCTGCGTGCCGGGCTCGCCGATCGACTGCGCGGCCATCACGCCGACGGCCTCGCCGATGTTGATCAGGCGGCCACGGGCCAGGTCGCGGCCGTAGCAGTAGGCGCACACGCCGTAGCGGGTGGCGCAGGTGATGGGCGAGCGCACCAGCACCTCGTCCACGCTCTCCTGCTCCAGCACGCGCACCTTCTCCTCGTCGATCAGGGTGCCACGCGGGAACAGCACCTCCTCGGTGCCGGGCTTGAGCACGTCGGCGGCGGTCACGCGGCCGAGCACGCGCTCGCCGAGGCCCTCCACCACGTCGCCGCCTTCGACCAGCGGCGACATCGTCAGGCCTTCCTCGGTGCCGCAATCCTGCTCGGTGACCACCAGGTCCTGCGCCACGTCGACCAGGCGGCGGGTCAGGTAACCCGAGTTCGCGGTCTTCAGTGCCGTGTCGGCCAGGCCCTTGCGCGCGCCGTGCGTCGAGATGAAGTACTGCTGGACGTTCAGGCCTTCGCGGAAGTTGGTGGTGATCGGCGTCTCGATGATCGAGCCGTCGGGCTTGGCCATCAGGCCGCGCATGCCGGCCAGCTGGCGGATCTGCGCCGCGGAACCGCGCGCGCCCGAGTCGGCCATCATGAAGATGGAGTTGAAGGATTTCTGGCGGACCTTGTTGCCCTTCGCGTCGGTCACCTCCTCGGTGCCGAGCTTCTCCATCATCGCCTTGGCCACCTGGTCATTGGCGCGCGACCAGATGTCCACGACCTTGTTGTAGCGCTCGCCGTTGGTGACCAGGCCCGAGGCGTACTGGTCCTGGATCTCCTTCACCTCGGCCGAGGCGTTGGCCACGATGCGGGCCTTCTGGTCCGGGATGACGATGTCGTCGATGCCGAACGAGATGCCCGAGCGCGTGGCGTAGGAGAAGCCCGTGTACATCAGCTGGTCGGCGAAGATCACGGTCTCCTTCAGGCCCAGCGTGCGATAGCACACGTTGATCAGGTTGGAGATCGCCTTCTTGGTCATGTCCTGGTTGACCAGTTCGAACGGCAGGCCCTTGGGCAGGATCTCCGACAGCAGCGCGCGACCCACGGTGGTGTCGACCATGCGGGTGGTCTTCGGGCCAGGCTTGCCGTCGACCGCGGCGTACTCGGCGATGCGCACCTTCACCCTGGCCTGCAGGTCCACCAGGCGGTTCTCGTAGGCACGGTGGGCCTCGGTGGTGTCGGCGAACACCATGCCCTCGCCCTTCGCGCCGACGCGCTCGCGGGTGAGGTAGTACAGGCCCAGCACCACGTCCTGCGACGGCACGATGATGGGGTCGCCGTTGGCGGGCGAGAGGATGTTGTTCGACGACATCATCAGCGCACGCGCTTCCAGCTGCGCCTCCAGCGACAGCGGCACGTGCACCGCCATCTGGTCGCCGTCGAAGTCGGCGTTGAACGCGGTGCAGACCAGCGGGTGCAGCTGGATGGCCTTGCCCTCCACCAGCACCGGCTCGAAGGCCTGGATGCCCAGGCGGTGCAGCGTCGGGGCGCGGTTCAGCAGCACGGGGTGCTCGCGGATGACCTCCTCGAGGATGTCCCACACCTCCGGGCCCTCGCGCTCGACCAGGCGCTTGGCGGCCTTGATGGTCGAGGCGTCCCCACGCACCTGCAGCTTGTGGAAGATGAAGGGCTTGAACAGCTCCAGCGCCATCTTCTTCGGCAGGCCGCACTGGTGCAGGCGCAGCGTCGGGCCCACCACGATCACCGAGCGGCCGGAGTAGTCCACGCGCTTGCCCAGCAGGTTCTGGCGGAAGCGGCCCTGCTTGCCCTTGATCATGTCGGCCAGCGACTTCAGCGGACGCTTGTTGCTGCCGGTGATGGCGCGGCCGCGGCGGCCGTTGTCCAGCAGCGCGTCCACCGCCTCCTGCAGCATGCGCTTCTCGTTGCGCACGATGATGTCGGGCGCGTTGAGCTCGAGCAGGCGGCGCAGGCGGTTGTTGCGGTTGATGACGCGGCGGTACAGGTCGTTCAGGTCCGACGTGGCGAAGCGGCCGCCGTCCAGCGGCACCAGCGGGCGCAGGTCGGGGGGCAGCACCGGCAGCACGGTCAGCACCATCCACTCGGGACGGTTGCCGGACTCGATGAAGGACTCCAGCAGCTTCAGGCGCTTGGACAGGCGCTTCAGCTTCGTCTCGGACGAAGTGCTGCCCATCTCCTCGCGCACGCGGTTGACCTCGGCCTGCAGGTCGAGGCTGGCCAGCAGCTCGTGGATGGCCTCGGCGCCCATGCGGGCGTCGAACTCATCGCCGTGCTGCTCGATGGCCTCCAGGTACATCTCGTCGGTCAGCAGCTGGCCGCGCTGCAGCTCGGTCATGCCCGGGTCGATGACCACGAAGGCCTCGAAGTACAGCACGCGCTCGATCTCGCGCAGCGTCATGTCGAGCATCAGGCCGATGCGCGAGGGCAGCGACTTCAGGAACCAGATGTGGGCGACCGGGCTGGCCAGCTCGATGTGGCCCATGCGCTCGCGGCGCACCTTGGCCTGGGTGACCTCCACGCCGCACTTCTCGCACACCACGCCGCGGTGCTTCAGGCGCTTGTACTTGCCGCAAAGGCACTCGTAGTCCTTCACGGGGCCGAAGATCTTGGCGCAGAACAGGCCGTCGCGCTCCGGCTTGAAGGTGCGGTAGTTGATGGTCTCCGGCTTCTTGACCTCGCCGTAGGACCACGACTTGATCAGGTCCGGCGAGGCCAGACCGATCTTGATCGAGTCGAAGTGCTCGACCGGAGCCTGCTGCTTGAAAAGCTTCAGAAGGTCTTTCATGTGTTAACTCCTCGTGGCTCCGCCAATCAGTCCTGCTCGAGCTCGACGTTGATGCCGAGCGAGCGGATTTCCTTGACGAGCACGTTGAAGGACTCGGGCATGCCGGCCTTCATCTCGTGGTTGCCATCGACGATCGCCTTGTACATCAGCGTGCGGCCCTGCGTGTCGTCCGACTTGACCGTCAGCATCTCCTGCAGGGTGTACGCCGCGCCGTAGGCCTCGAGCGCCCACACCTCCATCTCGCCGAAGCGCTGGCCGCCGAACTGCGCCTTGCCACCCAGCGGCTGCTGGGTGACCAGCGAGTACGGGCCGGTGGAGCGGGCGTGCATCTTGTCGTCCACCAGGTGGTTGAGCTTCAGCATGTACATGTAGCCCACCGTGGTCTGGCGGTCGAAGCGCTCGCCGGTGCGGCCGTCGTACAGCCAGGTCTGGCCGGAGACGGGCAGGTCGGCGAGCTGCAGCAGGCGCTTGATTTCGCTCTCGTTGGCGCCGTCGAACACCGGCGTGGCGATCGGCACGCCCTTCTTCAGGTTGTTGGCCAGGGTGACGATCTCCTCGTCGTTGAGCGAGGCAATGTCCTCCTTCTGGCCACCCGTGGAGTTGTAGATCTCGTCGAGGAAGGCGCGGATCTCCGCCACCTGCGCCTGCTGCTCGAGCATGCGGCCGATCTTCAGGCCCAGGCCCTTGGCGGCCCAGCCCAGGTGCGTCTCCAGCACCTGGCCCACGTTCATGCGCGAGGGCACGCCCAGCGGGTTCAGCACGATGTCCACCGGCGTGCCATCCTCCAGGTACGGCATGTCCTCCACCGGGGTGATGTGCGACACCACGCCCTTGTTGCCGTGGCGGCCGGCCATCTTGTCGCCGGGCTGGATGCGGCGCTTCACGGCCAGGTAGACCTTGACCATCTTCAGCACGCCGGGGGCGAGGTCATCGCCGGCGGTGATCTTGGCGCGCTTCTCCTCCAGGCGCTTCTCGAAGTGCTTGCGCTGCGCCTTCAGGCGCTCGGAGGAAGCCTCCAGCTGCGCGGTGGCGGCCTCGTCCTCGAGGCGGATCTCGAACCACTCCTCGCGCGGCAGGTCATCCAGGTAGGCGGCGTCGATCCTGGTGCCGGACTTGAGCTTCTTCGGGCCGCCCGCGGCGACCTTGCCCAGCAGCATTTCGCGCACGCGCGAGAACAGGTCGTCCTCGAGGATGCGCTGCTGGTCCTGCAGGTCCTTCTTCACGCGCTCGATCTCGGCGCGCTCGATCGACAGCGCGCGGCTGTCCTTCTCCACGCCGTCGCGGGTGAACACGCGCACGTCGATCACGGTGCCGTCCATTCCCGGCGGCACGCGCAGGGACGTGTCCTTCACGTCACTGGCCTTCTCGCCGAAGATGGCACGCAGCAGCTTCTCTTCCGGCGTCAGCTGGGTCTCGCCCTTCGGCGTGACCTTGCCGACCAGGATGTCGCCGGCCCGCACCTCGGCGCCGATGTAGGCGATGCCGGCCTCGTCGAGCTTGGTCAGCGCCGCATCGCCCACGTTCGGGATGTCGGCGGTGATCTCCTCGGGACCCAGCTTGGTGTCGCGGGCCACGCAGGTGAGCTCTTCGATGTGGATCGTGGTGAAGCGATCCTCCTGCACCACGCGCTCGGAGATGAGGATCGAGTCCTCGAAGTTGTAGCCGTTCCACGGCATGAACGCGACCAGCAGGTTCTGGCCCAGCGCCAGCTCGCCCAGGTCGGTCGAGGGGCCGTCGGCCAGCACGTCGCCGCGCGCGATTACGTCACCGGTCTTCACCAGCGGGCGCTGGTTGATGCAGGTGTTCTGGTTCGAGCGGGTGTACTTGGTCAGCGAGTAGATGTCCACGCCCGGCTCCCCGGCGGTGGTCTCGTTGTCGTTGACCCGTACCACGATGCGCGAGGCGTCGACCGAGTCGACCACGCCGCCGCGGCGCGCGACCACGGTCACGCCCGAGTCGATGGCCACCGGGCGCTCCATGCCGGTGCCGACCAGCGGCACCTCGGCGCGCAGCGTCGGCACGGCCTGGCGCTGCATGTTCGAGCCCATCAGCGCGCGGTTGGCGTCGTCGTGCTCCAGGAACGGGATCAGCGAAGCAGCCACCGACACGATCTGCTTCGGCGACACGTCCATGTAGTTGATGCGCTCGCGCGGCATCAGCGTGAACTCGTTCTGGT
>QGUX01000150.1 GCA_003242275.1 Pseudomonadota bacterium
CGCGCGCGGGCGCGCGACAGCAGCACCTTCACGCTGGCGGCGTTCACGCCGACCACGGCCGCGATCTCGGCATGCGCCATCTCTTCCACGTAGGCCAGCCACAGCAGCGTGCGGTCGCGCACGCCCAGCCGGGAGAATCCCCGCTCCACGCGCGCGCGCCTCTGGCCGGCGCCGGCCGTGTCCTCGTCCTGCACCTGCAGGCCGGGTGGATGGTCACGCGCATCCTCGTCCCCATCCTCCGCGACGAAGGGTACGGTACGACGGAGGCTGCGCACGCGGTAGTGTTCGGCGACGACCGAGTTGGCGGTGCGGTACAGGTAGCTGCGCATCTCGCCGTCGCTGCGCAGCTGCACGCCCGCGCGCAGGAGGCGCACGAACACGTCCTGCAGCAGGTCCGCCGCGATGGCGGGTTCCGGCACCTGGCGGCGGATGAACTGGTGCAGCTTCGGCCCGAGTTGCCGGTACAGTCGTTCCACGTGCTCGACCTGCAGCGGCGCGGCCGGGGCGCCGGTGCGATCCACGGCGCCCATGATGGCTCAGGAATGAAGGCTGGAGGACCTGGCGATCAGTCCCAGCCGCTTCGCCAGTGGCCAGGTGACCGCCGCGGTGATCAGCAGCGCCGCGCCCACGGCCAGGCAGATGAATGCCGGGATGGCCATGAAGCCCATGCCCAGCCTCGCCAGCGCCATCATCGCGCCGCCGACGAACAGCGTGACCAGGCCGCCGGTGATGTAGTCGATGATGGCGCGACGGGCATCGAAGCCCTTGGGGCTGGCGAGCTGGTCGATCAGCCGCCGGCCCTCGGGCGTGGTGAGGAACTGCGTCATCTCCTCGGCGGTCGAGAACTTCGACAGCAGCGCGAGCTGCACGTCACGCTCGTTCGCCGACGCGGCCAGCCGGCTGCGATGGGCCATCCAGGCCAGCACCACCACCATGGCGAAGGCGCCCAGCGGCACGAACACGAGCCAGAGTGGAAGATGGGGCATGTGGGGTCTCCCTCACCGATGGCTCAGCCGGACGCGGGGCGCCGGGAGAGCGGGAACAGGAGGATGCCCGCCAGGGCCACGCCGGCGCCACAGGCGAGGCAGATGGCGGCGGGGAACATCAGCGGCGGGAGGATGCAGGCGGGCACCAGCAGGCAAAGGCCCACCAGCAGTGTGGTGCCGCCGCCGGTCAGCAGGTCGGTGACGACGTTGCGGAGCCTGGGGGCCGGCGGAAAGGGGGTCTCGGCGGGGGTGTTCACGGGGCTCTCCTTGGCGTTGGAAGGGTTGCGCCTGTTCAAACCATCCGGCCCGCAGTCGGTTAACAGGCAGGATTGTCGCAATGCAGCAGCGGAACGGTGGAGAACCCGCCGCAGCCGATTGCGCGACAATGGCCGCACATCCCACAACCGGGGAACGCGCCATGAAATCACCTGCATGGGTCATCGCCGCCGCGCTGGCGTTCACGGGCGCCGTCGCCGATGCGGCCGACAGGAAGGAACAGAATGAAGCCCGGCTGGCCAGGATGCTGGAGGGCCGCGTCGCCGGCGAGCCGGTGAACTGCATCACGGCGTTCCGCACCAGCGGCCTGATGGTGCTCGAGAACGTCGGGCTGGTGTATGACGCCGGCGAGGTGATCTACGTGGCCCGGCCGCGCGATCCGGAAGGGCTGGGCCCGGACGACATCGTGATCATGGAACGCTCGGGAAGCCAGATCTGCACCACCGACATCATCCGCACCATCGACCGCGCCACGGGGTTCCACTCGGGCGTGGTGTTCATCGACAAGTTCGTGCCCTATCGCAAGGCGGAGTAGGCGCCTGGCAGAGCTTCGCCCAGGCCGTTCTTCTGCTTATAGTGGAAGTATACGCCCGCACCGCGTGACCTGGAATCTCCCATCCGGGAGACGCGGTCGCCGGGTTGCGACCGTAAACTGCGCCGCCCGCCCGTCTCCGCTCTTCGAGGTTCCTTCATGTCTTCCGCCGCCGCCTCCGCGTCCCGGCCGGTCTTTACCGGCTACCAGAAGGCCGTCATCGCGATGCTGGCCTTCCTGCAGTTCGCGGTGATCATCGACTTCATGCTGATGGCGCCGCTGGGCGCACTGATCATGCCGGCCCTGGATGCCACCACGGCGCAGTTCGGCACCGTCGTGTCCGCATATGCGTTTGCGGCCGGCGCGTCGGGCTTCCTCGCCGCCGGCTTCGCCGACCGCTTCGACCGCAAGAAGCTGCTGCTGTTCTTCTACGGCGGCTTCATCATCGGCACCGCGTGGTGCGGACTGGCCGACAGCTTTCCCTCGCTGCTGGCCGCGCGCGTCTTCACCGGCCTGTTCGGCGGCGTGATCGGCTCGGTGGTGCTGGCCATCGCCACCGACCTGTTCCCGGTGGAGCAGCGCGGGCGCGTGATGGGCTTCATCCAGACCGCCTTCGCGGCCAGCCAGATCCTGGGCATCCCCGTGGGCATCTGGCTGTCCACGCGCTGGGACTGGCACACGCCGTTCCTGTCGCTGGCCGTGCTCAGCCTTGCGGTGGGCGTGCTCATCGCGCTGGTGATGCGGCCGGTCGCGGGTCACCTGAAGCTGCGCCAGGAGCACAGCCCGCTGGCGCACCTGTTCCATACGCTGGTGGAGCCGCGGCACCTGCTGTCGTTCGTGGCCATGCTGTTCCTGGCCACCGGCGGCTTCATGCTGATGCCGTTCAGCAGCGCCTTCACCGTCTACAACCTCGGCATCGACCTCGACCACCTGCCGGTGATCTACCTGGTGACGGGCTGCGCGATGATCTTCATCGGTCCGGTCGTGGGCAAGGCCACGGATGCGTTCGGCAAGCTGCCGATGTTCTTCATGGGCACCACGGTGATGGCCGTGATGGTGCTGATCTACACCCACCTCGACCGCTCCACGCTGCTGGTGGTGACGCTGATCAACGTGGTGATGTTCTTCGGCATCTTCTCGCGCATGATCCCCTTCCAGGCGCTGATGACGCAGGTGCCGGCGGTGACGCATCGCGGCTCGTTCAACGCGGTGTCCGCCTCGCTGTCGCAGCTCGCCGGCGGACTGGCCTCGCTGGTCGCGGGACACATCGTGACCGAGGGCGTGGACGGCAGGCTGCATCACTACGACGTGGCCGGATACGTGGTGGTGATCACCGGCATCGTCGCCTGTTTCCTGACCTGGCGGATCTACCGCGGGGTGAAGGCTGCCGAGGCGGCCGACCTGCGCCGCGCGCAGGGAGCGGCCGCAGGCTGAAAGCGGCTGCGCGGGCATGCCGGGGAATCCGGCGCCCGCAATGCCCGTTCCGGTTGCGGTGCGGGAACTCCTGCCGCGCCGGCGCTGTCAGATTTACGAATGTCCGTCCAAGGATGCGCCCGCCGCGATCTGGTCGCGGCGGGCGCATGGTGCCGTCCTGGCACCTTCCCGTCACTGCCGGATTGTCCCTAGGCACTTGCCGTAACTGGACATTCGCGGCGCGCAGTCGCATAAATCGCGGGTCCATGTCCGAAGCCTCACGAATTTCCTGCTGAGGAGTACACCCGTGAATTCATCCATACTTTCCATCCGGGCCAGCGTTGCGCTCGCGATCGCCTGCGCGGCCGCCGCGCCCGCCTATTCACAGGCTACTGGCGACGAGGAGTTCTACGAGCTGGAGGAGATCGTCGTCACCGCGACCAAGCGCGAATCCGGCATCCAGGACATCACCTCGGCGGTGGCCGCCATCGACGCGGACCGCATCCTCGAGGCGCAGGTCAACAACCTGCAGGACCTGCAGGTGATCGTGCCTTCGGTGAACTTCGGCAACGACTTCAACCAGGCCAAGATCTTCATGCGCGGCGTGGGCGCGAACACGTCCACCACCGGCAACGCCACCGCGGTGGCGCTGCACGTGGACGGCGCGGTGGTGTCGCGCGCCGAGGCACAGCTCACCTCGCTGTTCGACCTGGAGCGCGTGGAGGTGCTGCGCGGCCCGCAGGGCACCCTGTACGGACGCAATGCGACCGGCGGCTCGATCAACTTGATCACGGCCAAGCCCACGCAGGTCCACGAGGGCTATGCCCGCGTCACCACCGGCAACTACGACCTGCTGAACCTCGAGGCGGCCTTCGGGGGGCCGCTGACCGACAACCTGCTGTTCCGCTTCGCGGTGAAGGACGAGAACCGCGGCGGCTACGGCGTGAACCCGGTCACCGGCGCGGACGTCGACGACGTGAACCGCTCGATGGCGCGCGCGCACCTGCAGTACAACTTCAGCGACTCGCTGAGCTACCTGCTCACCGGCGAGTACTTCCGCCAGCACGACAGCTCCGGCGCGGTGCACTACCTGCGCGCCTCGTTCCCGGGCGTGCCGCGCCTGGCGCCGCTGGGGGTGGGCGGCTATGCCACCAACCCGCGCGACCTCGCCAGCGAGATCCAGCCCGGCACCCAGACCAAGACCTGGGCGGTGACCGGCACGCTGCGCGCGCGGCTCAGCGACACGCTGTCGCTGACCAACATCACCAACTTCCGTGACTTCCGCACCTCGCTGTTCCAGGACCTCGACCTCTCGGCGCTGCAGGGCGAGGGCACGGCCGCATACCCGACCACGGTGCAGGAGCGGCGCATCGACAGCCGCCAGTTCAGCAACGAGCTGCAGCTGAACTGGCAGGGCGACTACATCGACGTGGTCGGCGGCCTGTATTTCTTCCACGAGCGGCAGTGGCCGATCGACAACGTGGGCCTGGCGCGCCAGGACGGCCTGCAGTCCAACATCGCCAAGCTCGAGGCGCTGGGCCTGCTCGACCTGGCCTACCACCTGTGCGGCTACGGGCCGGAGGGACTGGACGGCAACGTGCGCGCGCCCAAGCGCGTCTGCACCAAGTCCAACCTCGGCACGCGCGCCATCGCGGGCTTCGGCGAGGCCAACATCAACCTCGGCCAGTTCAGCGACGCGCTGTCGAAGTGGACCCTGAAGCTCGGCGGCCGCTACAGCCACGAGGAGGTGGATACCCAGAACGTTTCGGTGGTGATCGCCGCCGGCGGCGCCGGTCCCGTGATCAATGCCGCACCGACCATCTCGGGCGCGGTGTACACGAACGAGCGCACCTTCAAGGAGTTCACGCCCAGCGCCGGCCTGTCGTGGGAGCCGAACGACAACACCCTCGTCTATTACAACTATGCCGAGGGCTTCAAGGCCGGTTCGGGCGAGAACGCCGCGTTCAGCACCGTGATCGTGGACCCGGAGACCCTGTCCAACCACGAGCTGGGCATCAAGTCGGCGCTGTTCAACCGCCGGCTCACCGCCAACCTGGCGCTGTATACCTATGACCTCAAGGGCGCGCAGCTCAACAAGACCATCGCCGGCGGTCCCACCGGCTACCAGACCATCTTCGAGAACGCCGCCTCGACCGAGGCCAAGGGCGTGGAGCTGGAGATCGCGGGCCGCCTGGCGCGCGGCCTGACGATCAGCGGTGGCGTGTCATACACCGACGCCACGTTCGAGGACTTCCTCACCCTCGACCCGCTGCATCCGGGCAACGTGCTCACGCCCGGCGCCATTCCCTGGGACCCGGTCGACAACCCGGATCCCACCGCACCCGATTCTCCGGGCAGCGGCGAGATCCAGCTCGCCGGCAACCAGGTGCGCAACACGCCCAAGTGGGCCTGGAACGCGCACCTGGAGTACATCATCCCCAGGCCGGTGTTCGCCGGCGGCACGCTGTCGCTCACCGGTGACGTGTCGCATCGCAGCCGGGTGTACTTCAGCGAGTACGAGCGCGAGATCGAGAGCGCCTCGCCGTACACGTTGGTGGACGCCGCGCTGAAGTACACCACGGCGGACGGCCGCCTCGACGTGCAGCTCTGGGGCAAGAACCTGGGCGACGTCGACCGGCCCAGCAGCACCTTCGCGCTGGCGACCGGGCGGCTGCTCGGCGCCACGTGGTTGCCGCCGCGGACGTATGGCCTGACGGCCTCGTACCGGTTCTGAGCGCGGCATCCGGGGCCGGAGATGGCGCGGGCGCCCCTGTGGCGCCCGCGTTCATTTCCGGATGCCGTTTTCTCCCCGTCTGGCAAAGCCATTACAATCCCCCGGAAATTCCTGCAGGCAGGAACGAAACGGCGGGCCCGGGAAGTCATCCTCCGCGCCCGCCAGGGGCAAGGCCCAGGGGGGAGAGCATGAGCGACGCGAAGCTGCCATCGATCCGTCACGCGCTGCTGTTGCTGGCCGGCATGGCCGCCATGGCATCCGCACAGGCAGCCCAGGGCGGGTCCGCGCCCCGCCCGGGCGATCACATCAAGGAATGCCGCAACTGCCCGGAGATGGTGGTGCTGCCGGCCGGCTCCTTCCTGATGGGCTCGCCGCCCGACGAGAAGGATCGCCGCGACAACGAGAAGCAGCGGCGCATCACCTTCGCAAGGCCCTTCGCCATGGCGGCGACCCCGATCACCTGGGACCAGTGGGAGGCCTGCGCCCGCGACAACTGGTGCGAGTACGCCGCCATCGAGGAGGCCCTGCGCAAGGGCATGAATGGCGAACCCAATCCCGACTTCCGCGACTTCGGCCGCGGCACGCGCCCGGCCGTGGGCATGAGCTGGCACGACGCGCAGGTGTACGTGGGCTGGCTGAACTGGAAGACCGGCAGCGACGATGCCTACCACCTGCCCAGCGAGGCGGAGTGGGAGTACGCCGCCCGCGCCGGCACCACCACCACCTTCCCCTGGGGCAATTCGCTCGACTACAACTACGGCAACTTCGGCCTGCGCGAGAAGGGCACGCTCGGCGGCCATGCCGAAGGCCGCGACCGCTGGCTGGACGAGACCTCGCCGGTGGCCTCGTTCCCGCCCAATGCCTGGGGCCTGTACGACATGCACGGCAACATCTTCGAGTGGACCCAGGACTGCTTCGAGAACGACCTGTCGAACGCGCCCACCGACGGCAGCGCCAACACCAACGGCGACTGCATGGTGCGCGTGTTCCGCAGCGGCACGTTCATGAGCAACGAATACATGCAGCGCTCGGCGCGGCGCGGTGCGCCCTATCCGGCGACCACGCGGGGGCGCAACTACCTGGGATTCCGCGTGGCCAGGCGGCTCGACTGAGGAGGGAGGCCGGCGACCGGTGGCCCTGGAGCTTCGACACCTGCGCTACTTCGTCGCCGTGGCGGAAGAACTCAGCTTCACGCGCGCGGCCGAGCGGCTGCATACGGCGCAGCCCTCGCTGAGCCAGCAGATCCGGCGCCTGGAGGCCGACCTCGGCGTGCAGCTGCTGGAGCGCAACCACCATCGCGTCGCCATCACCAACGCGGGACGCGTGTTCCTGCAGCAGGCGCGCGACATCCTGGGCCGCGTGGAGCATGCGCGGATGCTGGCGCGCAAGGCGGCGGCGGGGGAGGCGGGTGAACTCTCCGTGGGCACCTTCGCCTCCGCGGACGCGCGCATCCTGCCGGCGCTCCGGCCGCTCGTGGCCGAGATGATGCCGGACCTGCGCCTGGTGCTGCACAGCCGCTATGCCGTGGAGCCGGTGTCCGGGCTGCTGTCGGGCGTGCTGGACGTGGCCTTCATGCGCGGTCCCGTCGAGGACGAGCGGCTGGAGGAAATCGAGCTGCTGCGCGAGCCGCTGGTGATCGTGCTGCCCAAGCACCATCCGCTGGCCGGCCGGCGGTCCATCCCGGTGCGGGCGCTGGACGACCTGCCGTGCATCACGCCGCAGCGCTCGCTGTCGCCGCCGCTGTACGAGGCCGCCGAGGCGCTGTACCGCGAGGCCGAGATCCGCATGCATGCCGTCTCGCGCGCCGACAATGTGCTCGGCCACCTGCAGATGGTGCAGGAGGGCCTGGGATTCGCGCTGCTGCCGGAGTCGATCAGCGCGCTGCTGCCGCCGGGCGTGGTATCCCGGCCGCTGGAGCACGATTCGCCGCCGGAGGTGAGCATCGTGATCGCGTGGAAGCGCGGCAACGCCTCGCGCCTGGTGCACGAGTTCGCACAGCTCGCGCAGCGCTGCGTGGCACAGGCGGCGTTCCACGACATCGGCAGGGCGCAGCAGGCCGGAAGGAGGTTGTCATGATGGAGTTCAGGACCTGCGTGCGCGTCCGCCGCGTGGCGTCACCACGCCACCTGCTGTTGCTGCTGCTGGCGATGCTGGGTGCCGCGCTGGCGAGGCCGGGCGTGGCGGCGACGCCGCCCACCGGCGACCAGCAGCGCCAGTACGTCTTCGCCCCCACCGGCCAGACGCTGCCGTACCGCATCTACGTTCCCACGCACTGGGATGGCAAGTCCCCGCTGCCCATCGTGCTCTTCCTCCATGGCGCCGGCGCCAACGAGCGCACCTACCTCGACATGGCCGACGGGCAGGTGCGCAAGCTGGCCGAGCAGCATGGCTACATCGTGGTGTCGCCGCTGGGCTTCTCGCCGCTGGGCGCCTATGGCAACCCGCTGCGCCTGCCGGCCGTGTTCGGCGAGGAGAAGGCCGCCAGCGAGCAGCTCGCCGCGATCACGCCGGAGCGGAGGCGCGAGCTGGCGCTGAGCGAGCTGGACGTGATCACGGTGCTGGGGATGGTGACCGAGGAATATGGTGCCGACCGGCAGCGTACCTTCCTCGCCGG
>QGUX01000151.1 GCA_003242275.1 Pseudomonadota bacterium
ATGGCCGCGTGAAGCTGGTGCCCGCCGACATCATCCCGGCGGACGAGCGGCCCGACGTGGACTACCCCTTCGTGCTGATCACCGGCCGCCAGCTCGAGCACTGGCACACCGGCAGCATGACGCGCCGTTCCACGGTGCTGGATGCCATCGAGCCCATCGCCACCGCGTCGATGAATGGCGCCGACCTGCAGCGGCTGGGACTGCTGCCCGGCGACACCATCACGGTGCGCTCGCGCCGTGGCGAGGTGGCGATCACGGTGCGCCGCGACGACGGCACGCCGCAGGGCGCGGTGTTCATCCCGTTCGCCTACTACGAGGCGGCGGCGAACATCCTGACCAACGCGGCGCTGGACCCGTTCGGCAAGATCCCCGAGTTCAAGTATTGCGCGGTCGCGGTCTCCAAGGGCGGCACCCCGCCGCCGGTGGGCGGCTTCCGCGTCGTTGCAGACGAGGTGTCGACCTGAGCAAGGCAGCCCTGACGCCAGCCGAGGCGCTGGAGAAGATCCTGGAGCGGGTGGCCACGCTGCCCGCCGAATCCGTCCGCCTGCAGGCCGCCGCCGGCCGCGTGCTGCGGCAGGAGGTCATGGCCGAGCGCGACAACCCGCCCTTCGACCGCGTGTGCATGGACGGCGTGGCGGTGGCCAGTTCGGCCTTCGCGGCCGGCCGGCGCAGCTTCCGCATCCAGGGCACGCTGGCGGCCGGCGCGGTGCCCACCGCGCTCGAGGCCGAGGATGCCGCCATCGAGGCCATGACCGGCGCGGTACTGCCGCCGGGCACCGATTGCGTGATTCCGGTCGAGGAGTACGACCTGCGCGACGGCGTGCTGACGCTCAAGCCCGAGGCCACGGCCGAGCCGTGGCGCAACGTGCAGCGACGAGGCTCGGACAGCGCACCGGGCGTACCCATGCTGGTGCCCGGCATGCGGCTGGGCGCTGCCGAGGTCGCGGTGGTTGCCTCCGCCGGCCTGCCCGAGGTGCTGGTCTCGCGCCTGCCCCGCATCGCGGTGATCTCCACCGGCGATGAACTGGTGGAACCCGGCGAGCCCATCGCCGACCACCAGGTGCGCCGCTCCAATGCGCATGCCGTGGTGGCGGCCCTGAAGCTGCATGGCTTTGGCGAGACGCGCGACGCGCACCTGCGCGACGACGCGGCGCTGATGCAGCAGCGCATCGGCGAGCTGCTGGCCGGCAACGACGTGCTGGTGCTCAGCGGCGGCGTGTCCAAGGGCAAGTTCGACTTCGTGCCCGCGGCGCTGAAGGCGCTGGGCGTGGGCGAGGTGTTCTACCAGGTGGCCCAGCGCCCCGGCCGTCCGATGTGGTTCGGCGTCGGCCCGCAGGGCCAGCTGGTGTTCGGCCTGCCCGGCAACCCGGTCTCCACGCTGGTGTGCCTGGTGCGCTACGTGCTGCCGGCGCTGCGCGCCGCCATGCAGGAGCAGCGCGCCCCCGCGGGCAAGGTTTCGCTGGACGGTGCCCTCGACGGCCGCAAGCTGACCTACTTCATGCCGGTGGTGCTCCAGCCCGCTGCCGCCACGCCCGGCGTGGCCACGGCCCGCCAGCCGCATGGCTCGGGTGACTTCCTGGCGCTGGCTGGCACCGACGGCTTCGTCGAGCTGCCGCCGCGCCCCGAAGGCTACCCGGCCGGCTTCACGGCCGACTTCTACCGCTGGTGACCCGTGCCGCTGGCGATGGCCTCGAGCCGCGCCAGCTCCTCGCGGGTATTGGCGTTGGCGAACTGCTGCGCCTGCCCGAATCGCACCGGCACGGCTCCCACGGCCTCCAGCATGCGCCAGGTGGGCGGATGTGCCCCACCGGCCAGCGCCGTCTCCAGCGCTTCCAGCGCCGTCACCGGCCACACGGCGCACAGCGGCTGGCGTCCCTCCTCCGTCTCGGCCATCGCGGCGCCCCGGCCGGCTGCGGCCACCAGGCGCACGTGCAGGTCATCGGGCAGCAGCGGCGTGTCGCAGGGACTGACGGCCAGCAGGCTGGCGCCCTGCCGCCGCGCCCAGGCAAGGCCTGCCTTCACCCCTGACAGCGGGCCATCGGGATCCCCGGGTGCATCGTGCAGCACCGTGTAACCGGCGGATCTCGCCAGGGCTTCGGCTGCTGTCCCCGGACGCGCATTGACCGCCACCCTCTCCGCCACCGACGCCAGGCGCCGCGCCGCGCGCAGCAGCAGCGGCTCGCCACGGAATGGTGCCACCGCCTTCTCGCCGCCGAAGCGGGTCGAACGGCCGCCGGCGATCACGACGCCGGCCACGCGCAACTTGGCATCCATGGCGGCGGACTATATAAGGTCCGCCATGCAAACCCCACGAGTCCTCGGCATCGTCGGCTGGAGTGGTTCGGGCAAGACCCACCTGGTCACGCGCCTGATCCCGCATTTCGTTTCACAGGGCCTCAGCGTGGCCACGCTCAAGCATGCGCACCACAACTTCGACGTGGACGTGCCCGGCAAGGATTCCTGGGAGCACCGCAAGGCCGGCGCCGGCGAGGTGATCGTCTGCTCCGCACGCCGCTGGGTGCAGATGCACGAGCTGGTGGACGAGCCCGAGCCCACGCTGGCGGACCTGCTGGCCCGGGTCAGTCCCTGCGACCTGGTGCTGGTGGAGGGCTTCAAGCGTGAATGCCATCCCAAGCTCGAGGTGCACCGCCCCTCGCTGGGCAAGGAACCGCTGTATCCCGGCGATCCGCGCATCCTGGCCGTGGCCAGCGATGCGCCGCTGGCCGCCGGGCATCCCCCGCTGGTGGACCTCAACGACATTCCCGCCGTGGCGCGGAAGGTGCTCGAGCTGGCCGAGCCGCTGGAAGACGTGCGTCGCCGGCTCGCGGCCGCGCCGGCTTCCCCGGCCTAGGCCGGCGAGCCGAGCACGTCCTCGATGGGCCTGACCATGCCGGGCTCGCGCGCCGAGTAACCCGGCAGCGCCGCGATGGCACGCGCGAATTCCCCGCCGCGCATCACCTCGAGGATGCGCCGCATCGAGGGATGCTCGAGGCTGGCGCGGTGGCAGACGAAGAAATAGTCCTCGGTGACCAGCGGCACGAAATCCAGCTCGAACTGCCGCGCGGCCGCCTCCACGCCGAAGGCGGCATCGGCCATGCCGCTGGCCACGTAGGCGGCCACCGCGGCGTGCGTGAACTCCACCACCTGCGTGTAACCGGCGATGCGCGCGCCGTCGATGCCCTGCTGCGCCAGCAGCTCGTCGAACAGCATGCGCGTGCCTGATTCCGGATCGCGGTTCACGAAGCGCACGCGCGGGTCGAGCAGCGCGTGCAGCGAACCAATGCCCAGCGGATTGCCGCGCGCGACCATCAGCCCCATCTCGCGGGTCACGAATCCCACCACGCGGTGCTCCTCCGGCGAGAGCACGTCGCGCCACGGCGCCATGCTGCGCGCCCTCAGCTCACCCTGCGGCAGGTGCATGCCTGCCAGGTCGCAGCCGCCATGCGCCAGCGAGGCAGGCGAGTTCACGTTGCCCACGTAGCGGAAGTCCACGCGCAGGCCGGCCTCCCGCGCCAGCAGGTCGCGCAGCGCCGACACCGCGTAGCCATGGCTGGCATGGATGCGCACCACCTCGCCATCGGCCGCCAGCAGCGCATTGATCTCGCTCTCCAGCTCCTGCGCCAGGTTCTGCAGCTGCGGCCCCAGGCGCGCCTGCAGGCGCTGTCCCGCCCACACCAGCCGCTCGCCGAAGGGCGTGAGCACCGTGCCGCGGCCCTGCCGGCGTTCCACCAGCGGGACGCCGAAGAACTCCGACCATTTGCCGATCTGGTTCCAGGCGTGGCGATAGGACACCTCGGCGCGCTCGGCCGCGCGCGTGATCTTGCCGGTGGCGCGGATCTCGTTGAGGAAGTCCAGCATGACGCGCATGGAGCGCGCGTCACGCTCCTTGGTGAAGCGCCAGACCGTTTCGATCGAGATGCGCAGGGTCACGGGAGCAGGCGCTGCGGATGGCTGTAGACGACCTGCTGCTCCTCGCGCGCGAAGCCCACCAGCGTCAGGCCGCACTGCTGCGCCAGCTCCACGCCCAGCGCCGTGGGTGCCGACACGGCCACCAGCATGCGGATGCCCAGCGTCGCCGCCTTCTGCACCATCTCGTAGCTGGCGCGGCTGGTGACCATGGCGAAGCCGTCCTCGACGCCGGCGCCGCTGCGCAGCCGCGCGCCGATCAGCTTGTCCAGGGCATTGTGGCGGCCCACGTCCTCGCGCACCTCGCCGAGTTCGCCGGACCAGCTCACCCACGCCGCGGCATGCAGGCTGCCGGTGGCCTTGCCGAGCTGCTGGCGCGAGCGCAGCGAGCGCAGGGCCTGCACCAGCGCGGCATGGCGGATCGCCCCCCCGGGCGCCACCGGCGGCGGGCGGCGGATGGCATCCTCGATGGTCTCCGCACCGCACACGCCGCAGCCGGTGCGGCCGGTGAGGTTGCGCCGCCGCTGCAGCATCTCGCCGAGGCGCGAACCGGTGACGGACAGCCGCAGCTCGAAGGCACCGGAAGAGGTATCCAGGCGCACGTCGCGGATCTCCTCCGGCAGCGCCAGCGCCTCGCTCACCGTGAAACCCACGCCCATGTCCTCGAGGTCACGGGGCGTGGCCATCATCACCACGTGCGGAATGGAGTTGTAGCTGACCGAGACAGGGACCTCGGCCGACACGTCATCCAGGGTGTCCTGCCACTCGCCGTTGCGCCAGCGGCGCACGGGCAGCCGCAGCACGGGATCCTCGTTCACCGGCTCCGCCGGGCGATGGCCCGCGGTCGCTGTCATGTCGGCTCCTGGTCGTTCCTCCAGCGGAACGGCCAGTTTACCCCGTCCGGGCGTTCACCCCAGCCGGGACAGCAGCGACAGCAGCTGGTCCATCTCCTCTGCCGTGTACAGCTTCTGCGCAAAGGCCTCGGCCTCCTCGGCCTGGCGGCGCAGGATCTGCACCTGGCGCTGGCCTTCGGGGGTCAGGCAAAGGCCGTAGCGGCGCCGGTCGTGGTTGCTGCGCCGGCGCAGCAACCAGCCCAGCTCCTCGAGCCGGTCGACGATGGCCACCACGCTGGCCTTGTCGATGTCGAGGGTGGCGGCGATCTGGAACTGCGCCATGCCGGGGTTCTGCTCGCACAGCACCAGCGCGCCGAACTCCGCGGGACCGACCTGCTGGTCGGACACCGTGCGCAGACCGCGCCGCTGCAATGCCAGCTGCGCCTTGCGCACGTGGAAGGCCAGCGAGCGGCCGAGCGGGCCCAGTTCGATGCGCGGCGGCTCGGGCAGGTCGGGAAGGGATACCGGCACACGATCTGCGCCGGCCTGTCCATCGGTTCGGAGGATTGCGTCGTATGCCATGCCTTGCACGAAGCAAGGCCCATGCCAGCAGCCCGCGCTGCGCCGGACACCCCGGCAGGCCCGCCCCGGCCTGCCATGGCGGTGGTTGTGCCCGAAAACGGCTCACTCGCGCTGCGGAACGCACCATTGCGGCGCATCCCTGTGGCCGCCAGCGGGCCCCGCAGCGGGCTCAGTAAACGATCACCGAGCGGATGGACCTGCCCTCGTGCATCAGGTCGAAGGCCTCGTTGATCCGCTCGAGCGGCAGCTTGTGGGTAATCAGCTCGTCGATGCGGATCTTGCCGTCCATGTACCAGTCGACGATCTTCGGCACGTCGGTGCGGCCACGCGCGCCGCCGAAGGCCGTGCCCTTCCACACGCGCCCGGTGACGAGCTGGAACGGCCGGGTGGAGATTTCCTGTCCCGCCTCGGCCACGCCGATGATGATGGACTGCCCCCAGCCGCGGTGGCAGCACTCCAGCGCCTGGCGCATCACCTTGACGTTGCCGGTGCAGTCGAAGGAGTAGTCCGCGCCACCGTCGGTGGCGTCGATCACCGCCTGCACGACCTTGTCCTCGCCCACCTCCTTCGGGTTGATGAAGTGCGTCATGCCGAAGGACTCGGCCATGGCGCGCTTGGCCGGGTTGATGTCGATGCCGATGATGCGGTTGGCGCCCACCATGCGCGCCCCCTGGATGACGTTCAGGCCGATGCCGCCCAGGCCGAACACGGCCACGTTGGAGCCGGGCTCCACCCGGGCCGTCCAGATCACCGCGCCGATGCCGGTGGTCACGCCGCAGCCGATGTAGCAGATGGTCTCGAAGGGCGCGTCCTCGCGCACCTTGGCCACCGCGATCTCGGGCAGCACGGTGTAGTTCGAGAAGGTCGAGCAGCCCATGTAGTGGTAGATGGTGTCCTTGCCCAGCCGGAAGCGGCTGGTGCCGTCCGGCATCACGCCCCTGCCCTGCGTGGCGCGGATGGCCGTGCACAGGTTGGACTTGCGCGACAGGCAGGTCTTGCACTGCCGGCACTCCGGGGTGTAGAGCGGAATCACGTGGTCACCGGGCTTCACCGAGGTGACGTTCTTTCCGACCTCGCGCACGATGCCGGCGCCCTCGTGCCCCAGGATGCTGGGAAAGATGCCCTCCGAGTCCTTGCCCGACAGCGTGTAGGCGTCGGTGTGGCAGACGCCGGTGGCCCTGATCTCCACCAGCACTTCGGAGGGACCCGGTCCTGCGAGTTCCACCTCGTGGATCTCCAGCGGCTTGTTCGGCGCCACCGCCACGGCTGCCCTGGTCTTCATCTCTGCCCCCTCCTTGTCGTGCTAGCGGAAAATCAGTTCTGCGGCCCGAAGCGCAGCGCCTCAGTGGCGATGCGCACCTCGATCAGGAAGCACAGCAGCGCCCCGACCAGCGCCGCCATGCAGGTGACGAACAGTACCGCCACCACCGGCGCGCTGGGAAACGACATGAAGGCCGCCGCGAACAGCAGCGCCACCACCAGCGCCACCAGCAGCGCGGCGAAGGTGCCCAGCGTGATGGCCCGGTTGACCAGCCGCGCGCGGCGGCTGGTCGAGCCGAGCAGGCGGCGGATTGCCGGCGCCTCGTCCGGCGAGGCGGCCGCCAGGCGCGACTCCAGCGCGCGCGCCCGGTCGACGATGCGCGCCAGGCGGTTGACCAGCATGGCCAGCAGCACGCCGATGCCGTTCAGCAGGAACACGGGGCCGAGCGCAAGCTGCATGGCCTGGGTGACGTCGGTAACTGCCAGCGAGGTCAGGTCCAGCGGATTCATGCGATGGGCTCCCCTCCCTTCCCCAGCATCAGCGCCGCGCGCGCCAGGTCCTCCGGGGTGTTCACATCGGGGCCCGGCAGCGCCAGGGCATCGGCTACGCGGATGATGAGGCCATGCTCCAGCGCCCGCAGCTGCTCCAGCTTCTCGATCATCTCCAGCGGCGTGGGCGGCAGCAGCGACAGCCGGCGCAGCGCCGCCACGCGATAGGCGTACAGGCCGATGTGCCGGCGCGCGCCCTGGGTGCCGCGCTGGCTGGCGATGCCGGCCGGCGCGGTGTCGCGCCCCCAGGGAATGGGGGCGCGGCTGAAATACAACGCGCGGCCGGTGGCGTCGGTGACCACCTTCACCGCGTTCGGATCCATCAGCGCCTGCACGCTGGTGATGCGCGTGGCCAGCGTGGCGATGGCGGCGTCCGGATGCTGCTCCAGCACACCGGCCACCTGCCGCACCAGTTCCGGCGGCATCAGGGGTTCATCTCCCTGCAGGTTGACCACCACGTCCTCTTCTCCCCAGCCGGCCTGCAGCGCCACCTCGGCGACGCGGTCGGTGCCCGACACATGCGTCAGCGAGGTCAGGCGCGCGCTGGCGCCGAAACCCCGCGCCGCGGCCAGGATGCGCTCGTCGTCGGTGGCGATGATGCTCTCGGCGGCGCCCGAGGCCTGCGCCACCTCGTACACCCATTGCACCAGCGGCTTGCCGGCCAGCTGCTGCAGCGGCTTGCCCGGCAGGCGCGAGGAAGCGAAACGCGCGGGGATGACGACGCGGAACATCCGGTGCGGCGGCCGGCCTTCAGCGGTCGAGCAGCGGATCGTCGGCGGAGAGCACGCGCGCCTCGCTCTCCAGCATCACCGGCACGCCGTCGACGATGGGGAAGGCCAGGCGGTCGGCGCGGCATACCAGCACGTCCTGCTCGCGCTTGTGCAGCACCGGGCCCTTGCACAGCGGACAGGCGAGGATCTCCAGCAGTCTTGCATCGAGCACGTCATTGCCTCCGTAGTGCCTGCACGCGGTCGAGGAAGCGCGCCGCGTCGGCGGGGGACAGCACCGCCTCCACCTGAAGGTAGTACAGGTCGTCGCGTCCGGCGGCCAGCCGGCGGCATTTTACGGCATCCTTTTCGGTCATTACGATCCGCCGCCCGTCCGGCCCCGGCAGTTCACCGGCCCGCCAGACATGGTGATCGGGACGGAGGGTGGCCTCCGGGCTGGCGCCCAGGCTGCGCAGCAGCTGGATGAAGCGTTCCGGATTGCCAATGCCGGCGAGCGCATGCACCGCGCTGCCTTCGAGGCTGCGAAGCGGCACCTCCGCGTCGCTGCCCAGCTCGCGCAACGCGGTGGCGACCAGCTGCATGCGCACCGGCACGATGCCGGCCGGCAGCACCCCGCGGCGATCCCCCCCGGGCAGCACCACCAGATCCGCGGCCCCAAGCGCCGTGCCCGTTCGCCGAAAGGGCCCGGGGGGGAG
>QGUX01000352.1 GCA_003242275.1 Pseudomonadota bacterium
TTTTCGGGGCCTTTCTCCGGCCGGCCGGTGGCACCCCCCCTGTGATGCTGGCCCTCATGGTGTCCGGCATCCTCGCGTACCGGATGCTGCCGGTGGCGGCGCTGCCGCAGGTCGACTATCCCATCATCCAGGTGTTCACCTTCTATCCGGGCGCAAGCCCGGACGTGGTGACGCGCGCGATCACCGCGCCGCTGGAACGGAGCCTCGGCCAGATCCCGGGCCTGAAGCAGATGTCCTCCACCAGCTCCGGCGGCGCCTCGGTGGTGACGCTGCAGTTCTCGCTGGAGGTGGACCTGGGCGTGGCCGAGCAGGAGGTGCAGGCGGCGCTGAACGCGGCCGACAACCTGTTGCCCAATGACCTGCCTGCACCGCCGGTGTACCGCAAGGTCAACCCCGCCGATGCGCCCATCCTGACGCTGGCGGTGACGTCGAAGACGCTGCCGCTGCCGCAGGTCTACGACCTGGTGGACACGCGCATCGCGCAGCGCCTGGCGCAGTTGCCCGGCGTGGGCATGGTGAGCCTGGGCGGCGGGCAGCGCCCCGCCATCCGCGTGCAGGTGAACCCCGCCGCGCTGGCCGCGCACGAGCTGAGCCTGGAGGACGTGCGCGGCGCCATCGCCGCCGCCAACGTGAACCAGCCCAAGGGCAGCTTCGACGGGCCCTACCGCTTCACCATGCTCGACGCGAACGACCAGATCCGCTCGGTCGAGGAATACCGGGCGCTGATCGTGGCCTGGCGCAACGGCGCGCCGCTGCGCCTGGGCGACGTGGCCACCATCACCGAGGGTGCAGAGAACCGCTTCCTGGCCGCCTGGGCCAACGAGCTGCCGGCGGTGCTGGTGAACGTTCAGCGCCAGCCCGGCGCCAATGTCATCGAGGTGGCCGATCGCGTGCGCGGGCTGCTGCCGCGACTGGTCTCGACCATGCCGGCGGCCACCGAGGTGACCGTGCTCACCGACCGCACCGGCAGCATCCGCGCCTCGGTGCGCGACGTGCAGAAGGAGCTGATGTTCGCCGTCGCGCTGGTGGTGATGGTGACCTTCCTGTTCCTGCGCAATGCCTCGGCCACGCTGATCCCCAGCGTGGTGGTGCCGCTGTCGCTGGTGGGCACCTTCGGCGCCATGTACCTGCTGGGCTTCTCGATCAACAACCTGAGCCTGATGGCGCTGACCATCGCCACCGGCTTCGTGGTCGACGACGCCATCGTGATGCTGGAGAACATCGCCCGCCACCGCGAGATGGGCAAGCCGCCGCTGCAGGCGGCGCTGGACGGCGCCAGGGAGATCGGCTTCACGCTGGTGTCGCTGACCATCTCGCTGATCGCGGTGCTGATCCCGCTGCTGTTCATGGGCGACGTGGTCGGGCGGCTGTTCCACGAGTTCGCGGTGACGCTGGCGGTGGCCATCTTCATCTCGCTGCTGGTGTCGCTGACGCTGACGCCGATGATGGCCGGGCGCATGCTCAAGGGCGAGCTGCAGCATGAGCGGGAGGACTTCCTGACCCGCGTGATCGCACGCTACACGGTGTGGCTGGACTGGGTGCTGGACCGACAGCGCGCCACGCTGCTGGTGATGCTGGCCACGCTGGTGCTGACCGCGGGGCTGTACGTGGTCGTGCCCAAGGGCTTCTTCCCCCCGCAGGACAGCGGCGTGCTGCAGGTGGTCACCGAGGCACCGCAGGACATTTCCTTCGTCGCCATGGCCGAGCGGCAGCAGGCGCTGGCGGAGAAGATCCTCGAGGACCCGGCCGTGGCCAGCCTGTCCTCGTTCATCGGCGTCGACGGCACCAATACCACGCTCAACAGTGGCCGCATGCTGGTCAACCTGAAGCCGCACGAGGAGCGTGCGGACCGCGCCCAGGCCATCATCGAGCGGCTGCGCGCGAAGCTGTCCGACCCGGTGACCGGCGTGCCGGGCATCCGCGCCTACCTGCAGCCGGTGCAGGAGCTGTCGATCGAGGACCGCGTCAGCCGCACGCAGTACCAGATGACGCTGACCTCGCCGGACATGGAGGAGCTGGCGCTGTGGACCGCCCGCCTGCTGGAGCGGCTGCAGCAGGAACCGGCGCTCAGCGACGTGGCCAGCGACCTGCAGAACCAGGGACTGCAGGCCTACGTGGAGATCCACCGCGACCAGGCCGCGCGCCTGGGCGTGTCGGTGGCGCAGATCGCCAATGCCCTGTACAGCGCCTTCGGCCAGCGGCAGATCGCCACGCTGTTCACCCAGGCCAACCAGTACCGTGTGGTGC
>QGUX01000152.1 GCA_003242275.1 Pseudomonadota bacterium
CAGTTGAACCCCTGCGGCGAGGGGCTGGGATTGAACAGCACGTCCTCGAACACCACGGTGGTGTCGGTGGGCGCCGGATTGACGCGGTAGATGGCCTCCTCGGTGGTGAGCACCACCTCGGCGCCCTCGGCGGCCGCGAATTCCGGGTCCAGGTTGACGGTCAGCGAATAGCGCGTGCCGACGTTGACGCACTCGACCACCACGTTGGTCTTCACGCCGGCCACCAGCGTGCCGGAGCCGCCGCTGACCACCGTGCAGGACTTGCCGCGCGGGTTCTCCACCACCTGCACGTTGTAGGTCGAGCCCTCGGGCAGCGTGCCGAAGGTGAACGGCGTGACGCCCTGCAGGGGCTCGTTCTCCACCGACGGCGGCGGCGCCTGCACGCCGATGGTCTGCTGGCCATTGCCCAGCACCACCGGTCGCTTGCTGCTCAGTCCCGAAACGGTGCCTTCCAGCACCACCATCTGGCCCGGCAGCGTCGTGGCCGGGTCGTTGCGCACGTCGCGGATCGAATCGCATCCCGCGGCCGCCGCCGCCAGGACGGCGAGCCCGAGGATCCTTGCGACATTCATGTTCGTGTTCATCACGGTTCTCCCGGAATCCTTCAGAAGCTCATCCGCACGCCGAGGCGATAGGAACGGCCCATGGTGTCGTGGTAGTTCGCAGTGGCGCCGCCGATGCCACCTCCGGTGAACGGCGGGCTCTTGTCGAACAGGTTGTTGATGCTTCCCCACACCTGGAACTGCCTCATGTTGGCCACCTTCAGGTTGTAGGAGCCGCTCAAGGTGAAGTTCATGTAGGGATCGACCCAGTTGTTGTCGACGCTGCCGTTCAGGTAACGGCCCTGTTCGTCGCGGAAGTTCGGGCAGTCTTCCTGGTCCGGGGCGCACCAGGTGTTGTCCAGGCGCGCACCGCCGATGTAGCGCGCGGCCAGCGTCGCGGTGAGGTCACCCCACATGTAGGTGCCCGAGATGTTGCCGGTCCACTTCGGCATGGCCGCGGCGCCCGGGATGAACACGTTGCTGCGGATCTGGCCCACCATGTCCACGCAGGTGTAGCGGTTCACCACGATGCCGTCGGGGAAGTAGGTGCCGCCCGTCGGGCCGCCCCAGCCCGGCGTGGTGTTGCGCGGGTCGTTGGCCTCGTACACGGCGCCGCAAGGATCGGGATTGGCGGTGCCGTAGCCGAACAGGTTCACTTCCTGCCGCACCGCGCCCGACTGCAGCGCGCGCGTGCCGCGCACGGACAGCGACACGTTGCCCGGCACGCGCTCGAGCACGCGGTTCAGCGGGAAGGTGTAGGTGAGCGAGAAGTCCACGCCCTTGCGCCACACCGGCAGCGCATTCTGCGGACGGGCGGAGTTGTAGGACTCCAGGTCCTCCAGGTTGCGCGAACCGGGGATGGGATTGCCGTTGGCGTCCAGCAGCGGCGCGAAGCGCAGCTCCTGGCAGGCCTCGGAGTTCTCGTTGAACTTGGTGCGCTCGCCCGGATCCACCAGGATGCCGTCGATCCACAGCGGGTCGCGGTTGCCGCTCTCCTCGAAGCAGGCGCGCACCAGGTTCAGCGCGTTGAACGGCACGTGGATGGCGTCACGCACGGTGATGTCGAAGTAGTCCACCGACATGCGCATGCCCTGCGCCCAGCCACCCGGCGAGAGCACCATGCCGATGGTCAGCGTGTCGCTCTTCTCGGGCTTGAGGTCGGCATTGCCCACGCGCACCTGGCCGTAGCGCTCGATCTGGTTCTCGTTGCTGGTCACCGAGCGTTCGCGCCAGGGGTTGACCACGCTCAGCTGGTCGGGAATGCCCGGCTGGAAGATGAACAGGTCGCGGTAACCCGCGGCGCGCAGGTCGCGCGAACGGGTGATGCGGAAGCGCATGAAGTCGAAGGGCTCGTACACCGCCGCCGCCTTCCAGTTGAACACGTTCTGCGTGGCCGACTGGCCGGTGGTGCCGGCGCCGCCCTTGTTGTGGTAGGAGGAGTAGCGCCCGCCCAGGTTCACGGAGAACAGGTTGACGCCCTCCACGCCGCTCACCATGGGCAGGTTGAGCTCCGCGAAGCCCTCGGACACGCGGGTCTTGCCGCCGAAGGCGTCCGCCCAGTTGCGGGCCAGGTCCGCGCGCAGGTAGAAGTCGCCGCTGGTGCCGGCGTTGTCCACCTTGTCCTCGCGCACCTCGATGCCGAAGGCGCCGGTGAGCGGACCCGCCCAGCCCTGCCACAGCGTGCCGTTGATGCTCGCCGAGACCATCGCCAGGCTGTTTTTTCCGCTGGAGCTGGTGTCGACGAAGGCGTAGTCGATGGCCTGCTGCTGCCGCAGCGCATCCTCCGGGTTGGAGAAGGTGCTGCCGAAGACGTTCAGCGGCTTGCAGTCGGCGCCCAGCGCCGCCAGGCTCTCGGTCTGGCTCAGCGGCCGGCTCTGCGTGTCGAGCACCGGCACGCCGTCACGGGTGATGCGGCATACCGGTTGCCCGTAGGTGGGATTGGGCGAGCCGTCGGACAGCGTCACCCGGTCGTCGATCACGGCATCCATGGCCCACGCCAGCCTCAGGTTGGTGGCCACGTCGGTCTGCCACGACGAGCTCTTGGTCTCGCCGTACTGGATGTAGGCATCCCAGCGCCAGTCCTGGCCGAACCGGCCCTTCATGCCGGCCACGAAGCGCAGCGTCTCGGACTCGTTGCCCGTGTACGCGGAGATCTGCGGCTCCCAGGTCTTGCGGATGGCGGTGAAGCCGTTGCAGGGCGTGGCCCCGTACAGCGTGTCCACACCCGCGCCGCCGCCGGCGGTGATGCTGTTGTTGAACGCGCGCTGCACCTCGAGCAGCGCGTCGGGCTGCAGGTTGTTCAGGAACGCATAGGCATTGCGGCCCAGGCCCGGCAGCGTGGTGTTGGTACCGCTCTCGAACGCATTGATCAGCGTGACCGACTCCAGCAGCCAGTAGTCGTTCGGGAACTCGTCCGTGTAGAAGTTGCCGTTGGTGCGCGGCGGCTCGTATTCCTGGAAGCTGAAGCGCACCCAGTGGCCCACCGCATTGCCGTTGAAGTTGAAGTTCGGCGGCTCGGGCGACAGCGCCACGGGAATCCAGAACGGGAAGGCGACGCCGCGCCGCGGCGCCTCGGCCACGGTATTGGTGCCGTTGAAGCCGTTGCCGGTCTGCACGTTGACATTGCCGCTCGGCAGGCCGAGGAAGGCCGTCACCGCCGGCGGAATCACCAGCGGCGCGGCGCTGAGCTGCGGCGAGCGCGGCAGGCCGATGTAGGGCATGCCGTTGACCAGGCCCGGCGTCGAGGTGCTGAACGTCCACACGGTGCCCGCGGGGGCGTTGATGCCGGCCGTGCCGGTGGAATCGAAGCGCACGCAGTAGGTGCCGCGCGTCGGGGGATTCTTGTTCAGGCCCTCGGTGCGCGAGTAGTTGCCCTGCAGGTAGCCGGTGGTGTTCTCGGTGAAGTTGAACTCGAAGTTGGTGAACAGCGTCTTGCGTTCGGACTCCGGCCTCAGCGCCTGGAAGCTGGTCACCAGCGGCCCGTCACCATTGGCGGTGTTCTGGCCCGTGCCGCCACGGAAGCCGTAGGGATACATCGACCCGTCGATGTCGGACCCGTCGATGCCGAACTCGAAGCCGCTCGTGAGGCGGGCATCGTTGTGGTAGATCACGCCGTTCGAGGAGTACTGGCTGTAGCGCACGTTCGACATCTCGAAGCGCGCCGGCAAGTCCTCGAAGCCCAGCAGCGGCGTCAGCAGCCCGGCCGGGTTGGTACCCAGGTTGGTGCTGTTGGTGAACAGCGCGCGCGATTCGGCGCACCAGCTGCGCGCCGCGGCGCAGTCGAAGATGGCCGAGGAATCCTGCCACTCCGCGCCGACCAGCAGGTGGCCGCGGCCGCCGAACAGCGGCGTGCCGCCGGAAATGGACACGTGCGGGCTCTTGCCGTCGCCGGCCTCGTTGACCGCGTAGTCGAGGTCCACGCTGATGCCGGTCATGCGGCTGTTGAGCACCATGTTGACCACGCCGGCCATGGCGCCTGAGCCGTAGGTGGCCGAGGCGCCGCCGGTGACCACGTCCATGCGCTGCAGCAGGTTCGAGGGAATGATGTTCATGTCGACCACGTCGGCCTGGTTCGACGTGGACACGGAACGGCGGCCGTCGATCAGCGTCAGCGTGCGCGAGCCGAACACGCCGTCCATGCCGCGCAGGTTGGCGATGGTCTGGCCGATGAAGAACGAACCGCGCTCCATCCGCTCCATGCCGGCGCCGCCGAAGCCGGCCTGGTCGTCGCCGACCATGGTGGGCATGTAGGTGGAGATGTTCTGCGGCACCAGCGTGGTCAGCGCGTCGGCGACATTGACGATGCCGAGGTTGCGCAGTTCCTCACCGGTCACCGAAGTGATGGGATTGGCGGATGTGACGTTGGGACTCTGGATGCGGGTGCCCGTCACCTGCACCTCGCTCAGCTCCTCCAGCTCTTCATCATCTTCCGCGGCTTCGGCGGAAAGGACCTGCGAAGCAGGTAGCGCCAGCGCGCACCCCAGCATCCCGGCCGCGAACGCGCGCACCGACAACGACGTCGCCTTCTTCATGTGACCCCCCTGAATTGTTCTTTCCCGTGCGCCCATCGAAGGACGCCGGGACCGGCTCCCGCATCCTAGTATTTGTATGCACTGCATACAATATCGTCGGCGTTGTCGAAATGACCCATAACTGGCACGAGAGTCACTGCAATGGCAGCGGCGCCGGAACAGCAGGTGCTGCACGACAGGCAGCGCCGCGAGGAGAACGGGAACGAAAGGCGCGAACCGGCTGGTTCAGCAGGGCCTGCGGCGAATGGCCGCCGCGCGATGCGAAAAAAAACGCCGGGGCTGGGACCCCGGCGTGCGGATGAGGAATCCTGCAGCGGACCTTACGGACGGGTGGCCGCGTCCCAGTGCTCGACGATCAGCCCGTCCTTGATGCGGAACATGTCGAACCACGTGCTCACGTACTCGCGGCCGCACGAATCGGTGTAGGCGCGCGGGAACACGATGGTGACGAGGTCGCCTTCCGCCATCACGGCCACCACGCCCTCGGGAATGGCCTCGGGAATCTCGCGCGGCGGAATGTTCAGCGAGCGGAAGAAGTTCTGCATGCCGTCCAGGCCCGTGTTGGCCATGGGGTTGTGCTGGATGTAGTCCTTGTGGATGAACTCCCCGGCGCGGTCGATGTGGTAGCCGTTGAGCAGCGTGCGCCACATGTCCCAGACCAGGCGCTTGTTGGCGGCCAGCTTCGGGTCCGGGTGTTCCAGCAGCTTCAGCTGCCCCTCGCGGGTGGTCTCGCCGGTCACCGTGACGGCGGTGGGCGTGGGGGCGTCGCAGTTCGGGCCGGCCGCGGCCGCGCGCTGGCTGGCGCCTCCCTGGGCTGCCGCCGGCGTGGCGGCCGCGCTGTCCGTGCTGTCCTGGCTGGCCGGCGAGCAGGCCGCAAGCAATGCGGCGCTGGCGGCAATGGCGGCGATGAGTTTCATACCCCCCTCCTCGTTGTTACCGGTTCAGTTGATGAATGCCTGCGGATTCTGGCGGACCTTGGCCCTGGCGACCACCGAGGAGATGTAGGCCTCGATGTCGCGACGGGTGTAGCGCTGCAGCTCGCGCTCGGTGCGCAGCTGCACCAGCTGCGGGATGTCGAGCTGCGCGCCGACGCGCGAGTCGGTGGCCTCGAACAGCACCACCGTGCCGTCCTCGAGCTTCAGGGCCTCGCGCCGCGGCGCGGAGGCGGTGGGCCGCGGGCCCTTGAACAGGGCATCCGCCACCTCCACCGGCAGGTCGGGCGCGCCGCGCGACACGAACCGCGCCGGCTCGGCCTTCACCTTCAGCTGCGCGGCCACCTGCTCGAAGCTCCTGCCCTGCCCGAGCTGCTCCCGGGCGGACTCGGCCGCCTGCAGCGCGGCGGCGGCGCCGCGCTCGCGCCGCAAGGTCTCCGCGATCTCGCCGCGCACCTCGTCCAGCGGGCGCGTGGTGGCGGGGCGATGGTCCACCACCTGGAAGATGGTGAGGCGGTCGTCGGCCAGCTGCACCGGGCCGCCGATGCGCCGCTGCACCAGCACCGGATCGCTGAACACCTCGCGGTTGAGCATCACGTCGGAACCCAGCGGCAGGCCACCGGCGCCGCGCTCGAAGTTCTCGACCTCGCCGCGGCGCAGGTTGAACTCGCGCACCAGGGTGTCGAGGGCGGGATTGCCGGATTCCAGCATCTCCTGCAGCCGGTCCTGCTCGCTGTTGAAGCGCTGGATGGCCTTCTCGTTGCGCAGCAGCGTGAAGAGCTCGCCGCGCACTTCCTCGAAGCTGCGGCCGCTGGCCGGGCGGATGCCCTCGAGCTTGATGATGTGGTAGCCGAACTCGGTCTTCACCGGCTCGCTGACCTCGCCGACCTGCATCGAGAACAGCTTGTCCGCGAACGCCTGCACGTAGGTGTCGCGGCTGGCCCAGCCGAGGTCGCCGCCATTGCCGGCCGAGGCCGTGTCGGCGGAGTGCTCGCGCGCCAGCGCGGCGAAGTCGGCGCCCTGCTGGATCTGCTGGTACAGTTCCTGCGCCTGGGCGGCGCGCCCGGCGTCCTGCGCGGGATCATCCACGCTCACCAGGATATGGCGCGCCTGGCGCGTCTCGGGCTGGATGTAGGTGTCCTTGTCCATCTCGTAGCGGGCGCGCACTTCCTCGTCGGTGACCACCATGGTGGCGGCGATGTCGGGCAGCGCCAGCTCGGCATAGGCCAGCCGGACCGACTCGGGCACGGCGAAGTCTTCCTGGTGGGACCGGTAGTACTCCTCGATGGCCTCGTCGGTGACGGGCTCGCTGCCGGCGTACTTCCCGGGATCGAGCACCAGGTAGCGCACCTGCCGCTCCTCGTCGAGCAGCGCCAGCAGGCGGCGGGCCTCCCCGGGGGTGAGGAAGTTGGACACGCCGATGGTGCCCAGCACCTTGTTGGTGAGCAGGCGCTTCTTCAGGTCCGCGATGTACTGGTGCTCGGTGATGCCGGCGTTGTACAGGCGCAGGCGCGCCTCCTCCACGTCGAACTGGCCGTTGACCTGGAAGGCCTCCTCCTCGCGGAAGGCGCGGGCGGCCTCCTGGTCGGAGACGACGAAGCCCAGCTTGCGGGCATGCTGGGTGGTGGCCAGCTCGCGCACGGTGATGTCCAGCAGCTCCTGCTGCAGCTCGGCACGCTGCTCGGCGCTGAGCTCCCCGCCGAACGCCTGCATCACCTGCGGCAACTGGCGCTGCCAGAGGTCGTTGATCTCCTCGACCGGCACTTCCTCGCCGTTCACCTTGACCGCATACCGGCTGGTGCCGAAGGACAGGTCCACGACGGCATAGGGACCCCAGGCGACGAACACGAGCGCCAGGGCGGCCAGTATCAGGTACGTGACCAGGCGCCGCTTGTGGCCCTTCCCCTCGCCGTCGCCCTGGCCTTTGAGAATGTCGCTGATCTTCTGGAGCATGGTCTTTCCGCCGTTCGCGCGTGCAATGGGTCCCGGCCCCACAGGCCGGGGCCTTCAAGGGGTCGGAAGTCTACTGTCAGCGGCGGGGGTTCGCCACGGTACGGGCCGGCGGCGGCCCCGCGGGGCGCGCGGGCCGCGGGTTCCCCGCCCGGCGCCGGGCCGCCAGCAGGCGGCCGAATTCCGCCGCGCTCAGGGCATGGCTGATGAAGGCGCCCTGCACGAAATCGCAGCCCAGGCCGCGCAGGTAGTCGAACTGCTCCTGCCGTTCCACCCCTTCGGCCAGCACCTTCATGCGCAGTACCCGGGTGACGTTGATGATGGCCTCGATCACCGCCGCGGTCTTCTCGTCGTGCAGCATGGCGGCGATGAAGGAGCGGTCGATCTTCAGCATGTCCACCGGGAAGGTGCGCAGGTAGCTGAGCGAGGAATAGCCGGTGCCGAAATCGTCCAGCGACACTTCCACGCCCATGCCGCGCAGCTCGTGCAGCACGCGCGTGCCGGCCTCGCGCACGCTCATCAGCGAGCTCTCGGTGATCTCGATCTTCAGCAGCCGCGCGTCGATGCCGTGCTCGCGCAGCGCGTTGCCGATGACCGCGGCGAGGTTCTGGCGCCGGAACTGCACCGCCGAGACGTTCACCGAGATCGGCGGGGGCGCGAGCCCGGCGCGCTGCCATTCGAGCGCCTGGCGGCAGGATTCGCGGATCACCCACTCGCCCAGCCGCACGATCAGGCCGCTGTCCTCGGCGATGCTGATGAAGGTGCCGGGCGAGACGTAGTTGCCCTCCTGGTCGCGCCAGCGCAGCAGCGCCTCGGCGCCGATGATGCGGCCGGTGTCCATCTCCACCTGCGGCTGGTAGTGCAGCTCGAACTGCTGCGCGTCCAGCGCATGCCTCAGGCCGCTCTCGAGCTTCAGGCGCTGCATCGAGGCGGCGTTCATCTCGCGCGAGTAGTACTGGAACTGTCTTTTATACACATCAGACGCGGCCGAGGAATAAGAGGGGGGAGGTTTAGAGGGGGGGCGAACTATGACAAAAACAAAGGACGACATAA
>QGUX01000353.1 GCA_003242275.1 Pseudomonadota bacterium
CTCGGGCGCCTGCGCGTAGGCGGCATGCACGCTGTTGAAGCGCGCGACGTCGCCCTGGGCCAGCGCCACCACCTGCGCCTTGTAGGCCTCGGCGTCCTGGATCATGCGCAGCGCCGTGCCCTGCGCCCTGGGCAGGATGTCGTTGGCATAGGCCTGCGCTTCCTGCGCGTAGCGCTCGCGGTCCTCGATGGCCTTGTTGGCGTCTCGCTGTGCGCCCAGCACCGCGTCGGGCACCTGCACGTTGGTCAGGTTCACGCTGGTGATGCGCACGCCGCTGTTGTAGCTGTCGAGCGTGCGCTGGATCAGCTCGCGCGCGCTGTCGGTGATGCGCTGGCGGGCGGCGCCGAGCACGTCGTCGAGGCTGGCCTGCCCCACCACCTCGCGGATGGCGCTCTCGGCCACCTCGCCCAGCGTGCTCTCCAGGTCGCGGACCTGGAACAGCACCTTCACCGGGTCGGCGTTGAGGTACTGGATGGTGGCGCCGATCTCCACCAGGTTCACGTCGGCGGTCAGCACGCGCGAGTTGTAGGGCACGCTGTGCACGCGCGAGACATTGACCTTGGTGACTTTCTCGATGGGCCAGGGGAAGGCCCAGTGCAGGCCCTGCTGCCGCTGGTCCACGTAGCGGCCGAAACGCTGCACCACGGCGATGTCCGAGGCCTCGACCTGGAACAGGCCCGAGGCCAGCCACAGCAGCACCAGCACCACCAGCAGCGGCACGCCGATGCCGCCGCCCGCGCCCGGGGGCGCCGCCCCGTCACCACCGCCGGGAGGCCCGGAGCGCGCATTGCCCAACGCCGCCTGCAGCTTCTCCTGCAATTCCTTGAGGGTCTGTTCGATGCCGCCGGGCTTGCCGGCAGGACGCTTCTTGCCCCAGGGGGATTCACCCCGGTTTCCGGGCTCGTTCCAGGCCATTGATGTCGCAGTGGGACCCAGGCTTGATTACCGCCATCCGGATGAAAGGCGGTGCGTGGTGCCCCGGGATTCTAGGGTATCGCCGTCGGGGGTCACAAGTTTGCCCCCGGATTCGGCCAGGAGCCGTTCCAGTTCGTCTTCCGGAAGCTCCACGTCCAGCTCCAATGCGTTATCGCCCGGATGTTCCGCCTGGACGGCGCCGGCGGCATACAGTTTCGCCCGCGCGGCCCCGGCCGCCAGCGGCAGCTGCACGCGCGCCCGGCGCACGCCGCGTTCGAGCCGCTCGGCCACGGCGCGGCCGAGCAGGTCCAGGCCCTGCCCCTTGGCGGCGCTGATCCATACGGCCTGCACGCGGCCGTCCTCGCCGCGGTCGACGCGCGGCGGCTCGTCGAGCCGGTCGATCTTGTTGAACACGCGCACCACCGGAATGTGGCCGGCGCCGATCTGTTCCAGCACGCGCTCCACCTCGGCGATGTGCTCGCCGCGGCGCGGATCGCTGGCGTCGATCACGTGCAGCAGCAGCGTGGCCTCGCGGGCTTCGGTCAGCGTGGACTGGAACGCGGCCACCAGCTCGTGCGGCAGGTCGCGGATGAAGCCCACGGTGTCGGCGATCACCACCTGCGTGCCGCCGGGCAGGCGCAGGCGCCGCACGGTGGGGTCGAGCGTGGCGAAGAGCTGGTCGGCGACGTACACCTGCTCGTCGCCCGACAGCGCGCGGAACAGCGTCGACTTGCCGGCGTTGGTGTAACCCACCAGCGCCACCGACGGCACCGGGATCGAGGCGCGCGCGCCGCGGCCGGTCTCGCGCTGCTGCTTGATCTTCTCCAGCCGCTCGGTGAGCACGCGCACGCGCTTGCCGATCAGGCGGCGGTCGGTCTCCAGCTGCGTCTCGCCGGGACCGCGCAGGCCGATGCCGCCGCCGCGCTGGCGCTCCAGGTGCGTCCAGCCGCGCACCAGGCGGCTGGCGATGTGCTTGAGCTGCGCCAGCTCCACCTCGAGCTTGCCTTCGTGGCTCCTGGCGCGCTGCGCGAAGATGTCGAGGATCAGGCCGCTCCTGTCGAGCACGCGCTTGCCGGTGAGCTTCTCCAGGTTGCGCTCCTGCGCCGGAGAGAGCGGGTGGTCGACGAGGATCAGGTCGGCCCCGGTGGCGAGGGCTTCCAGGCGGATCTGCTCGGCCTTGCCGCTGCCGACGAAATAGCGTGGATCGGGGCGTTCACGCCGGCCCGTGATGGTGGCCACGGGCACGGCGCCCGCCGACAGGGCGAGCTGGGTGAATTCCTCGAGGTCTTCAGGATCGAGTGGCGCGCCCACTCCGAGGCGCACCAGCAC
>QGUX01000354.1 GCA_003242275.1 Pseudomonadota bacterium
GAAGATGGCCTGGGCGCCGCTGCGGCCCGAGGCGCCCCAGCCCACATGCTCGGCCTCCAGCAGGGTCACCTTGTAGCCGCGTTCGGCCAGGTGCAGGGCGGCCGACAGGCCGGCGATGCCGCCGCCCACCACGCCCACGTCGCAGCTTTCGCTGCCGGTCAGCGGCGGCGCGGGCGAGTGCGGCGGCAGCGAGGCCTGGTACCAGGATTGCTTCAGCACGGCCATGGTGGCTCCTACAGCGCCGGCAGCAGGTGCGCGATCTCGCCCGGCGTGACGATGCAGCTGAAGTCGTGCAGCTCGGCGCGCTTGACCTCGGCGAACAGGCGGTGCAGGCGTTCGCCCAGCAGCTCGCGCGCGAACGCGCTGGCCTCGAAGCGGTCCAGTGCCGCCGGCCAGTACGCCGGCAGGGGTTCGCCGCGGGCCACGCCGTCCTTGTACAGGTTGCCGTCCACGGGCGGCGGCGGTTCCCGGCCTTCCTCGATGCCCTTCAGGATCCCGCCCAGCACCCAGCTGGTGACCAGGTAGGGATTGGCGTCGGCGCCGGCCACGCGGTGCTCCAGCCGGCGCGCCGCCGCGCCGCTGACCGGCACGCGCAGCGCCGCGCCGCGGTTGTTCACCGACCAGTCCGCGGTCAGCGGCACATAGGCCTCGCGGCGGAAGCGCCGCCAGGAGTTGGCCTGCGGTGCGAAGATGGCCATGCCGTCGGCCATGGTGGAGAGCATGCCGGCCGCCGCATGCCGCATCACTTCACTGCCGAGGGGATTCTCGTCCGCGAACACGTTGCGGCCGTCGCCATCCACCAGGTTCACGTGCACGTGCAGGCCGCTGCCGGCCATGTCGGCGTAGGGCTTGGCCAGGAAGGTGGCCTCCATGCCGTGGTGCCGCGCCACGCACTTGACGATGCGGCGGAAGCGCGCGGCCTGGTCGCAGGCCGTGAGCGCATCGGCGACATGCGCGAGGTTGACCTCGTACTGGCCCGGCCCGTACTCGGCCAGCGAGGTGGTGGAGGGCACGTCCTGCACGTGGCAGGCGTGGTCGATCGCGGCCAGCACCCTGGAGCAGGCGTCGATGTCCAGCATGGAGTTGATCTGCGTGCGGTACTCGCGCCGCCCGGTCAGCGGCGAGCGCGGCGGCTGCGGCAGGCCCGCGGGGGTGAGCTCGCGGTCGATCAGGTAGAACTCGAGTTCGATGGCCACCACCGGTGTGAGCCCCAGCGGGCGGAAACGCTCCAGCACGCGGGCGAGCAGGTGGCGCGGGTCGCATTCGAACGGCGCACCGTCGCGCTCGTGCATGGTGATCTGCGCCTGCGCCACGCCGTGGTCCAGCCAGGGTACCTCCACCAGCGTGCCGGGGACCGGCAGGCAGGGGCGGTCGGCATCGCCCTCGTCGAAACCCAGGCCGGTGGACTGCACGGTCTCGCCGGGCACGTCCAGCGCGAACATGGAGCCGGGCAGCAGCAGCCCCTGCGTGAACACCTGCCGCGCGCTGGCCAAGTCCACCCGCTTGCCGCGGTCGACGCCGTTCAGGTCATGCAGCAGCAGGTCGATGAAACGCACCCCGGGACGGGCGGCCAGGAAGGCATCCAGAGCTTGCTGCATGTGCACATTACCCCATGAGATTCAACGGCTTGCCGCCGGGACGCCAGCCGGACGAGCGCGGTGGGGGTGGGCTGTGGTCTAATGAAATCAGACACTTGAGTCCCACACGGCCCTCCATGGGGCCCCATCCTCTCATGCCAGCCCGCCGACCCGTCATTGGTATTCCCGCCGACCGGCGCACGCTGGGCGGGCATCCCTTCCATATGGTGGGGGAAAAATACATCACGCCGCTGCTGGCCATCTCGGGTGCGTTGCCGCTGCTGATCCCCTCGCTGGGGGATGAGCTGGGGCTGGCCGAGCTGGTCGAGGAGCTGGACGGACTGCTGTTCTCCGGCAGTCCCTCGAACATCGAGCCGCACCGCTACGGTGGTGAGCCGTCCCGCGAGGGGACCCTGCACGACCCTGCGCGCGATGCCACCACGCTGTCGCTGATCCCGCGCGCCATCGCCGCCGGCGTGCCGGTGCTGGGCATCTGCCGGGGCTTCCAGGAGATCAACGTGGCCTTCGGCGGCACGCTGTGGCAGCACGTGGCCGAGCAGCCCGGCATCCAGCGCCGCGCCGAGGGCCAAACCAACCGGTGGGGCGGGCGGATGCCCCGGGGCACGGGGGGACGCGGGGGCCCGGCGGCCGGCTCAGGCGAATCGG
>QGUX01000153.1 GCA_003242275.1 Pseudomonadota bacterium
GGGTCACTGGGGGGCTGGTGTTGGCTTCGCCGTGGTTTTGGACCTGGGCTGGTGGTTGCTGCTGCCGCTGCTGGCCGGCGCGCTGCTGCAGGCCCAGGGCGACGCGGCCGTTCCGCTCAGCGGAATATGGAAAGTCGTCGTGCAGCTGCTGCTGCCCTTCGTCGTGGGCCACCTGCTGCACTCGCGGCTGGCCGCCTGGGCGGAGCGGCGCAAGAAACTGATCACGTGGTCCGACCGCCTGACCATCCTGCTGGCGGTCTACAGCGCGTTCTCGGCCGCGGTGCTCGGCGGCATCTGGTCGACGCTGCCACTGAACACGCTGCTGCTGGTGGCCGCGGTGTGCGCGGTGCTGCTCACAACCGTGATGCTGTTCGCAATAGGTACTTCCCGCATTCTCGGGCTTTCGGCCACCGATCAGCGCTCGGTGCAGTACTGCGGATCCTTCAAGAGCCTCGTCAGCGGCGTTCCGATGGCACGCGTGCTGTTTCCTTCCGCGGAAATTGGCGCGATGATTCTGCCCATCATGATCTACCACCAGATGCAGCTGATGGTGAGCGCCACGCTGGCGCCGCGCCAGGCACGCAGAACGCCATGATCCCGTACCGCAAGAAACCGACGTTCCTCCCTCCCGAACAGTGCCCGCAGGCCGGGCACGAACGGATGGTGCTGCAGCAGCCCATCGCCAACTTCACCGCCGACGGCGTATTCGAACCCGAGCCGGAACTGCTCCGGCGCATGAACGAGACCGGCGCGGTGTTCATGATGGGACAGAACCCCAACCTGCCGGTGATGCCCGAGAAGCCGAAGCTGCTCGACTTCTTCCACTACCGCTTCAACGACATCGCCTTCCGCCACCTGCTGCAGAGCGCGAAGCTGGCGATGGATGCGGGCCAGAGCGAGACCGTCATCCTCGCCTGCCTGTTGCACGACATCTCCAACGGTGCCTTCCTGCGCACCGACCACGGCTACTGGGGCGCGCAGATGATCGCGCCCTACGTCAGCGAGGAAGTGGCCTGGGCCGTGCGCTACCACCAGGCGCTGCGCTACTTCCCCGACGAGTCGGTGGGCTACAAGTATCCCGAGGCCTACCACAAGTTCTTCGGGCCGGACTTCAAGCCGCCGGAGTATCTCGTCAGGGCCCACGAGGAAGCGCGCAGGCACAAGTGGTACATGACCTCGCGCCTGATCACGATCTACGACATCTACTCCTTCCAGGACGGCGTGGAGGTCGATCCGGAGATCTTCACCGACATCATCGGCCGCCACTTCAAGGAGCCCGAAGAGGGCCTCGGCTTCGACAACTCGCCCGTCGCGCACATGTGGCGGACGATGATCTGGCCGAACAACTTCCTCTGACGGCCGGCTCCTCCTGCGGTTGGCGGATCTCCCCGGCCCGGCCTTTGACCCCGGGGAGATTCTCGTGTGTGATGGCCACTCCACAGGGACGGTGGAGAGCGTGACATGGAACAGCCTGGCCATCGCGGCACCCTCTTCCTGCGCAGCGAACGGCTCGTCCTGAGGCCCCAGACGGCCGAGGATTCCGTTGCCGTCCGGGAGGCCATCCGCGAATCCGCGGCCGCGATGCGCCCATGGTTGCCCTGGGTCGATCCCGGGAATACCGGACTCAGGCGGATGGGGTTCATCAACGTGCAACGCGCCGGCCTTCCGCCCGGCCTGCCGTTCGCCAGGCGCGAGTTCGTGATCTTCGAGGGCGAGGTCCCGGAACCGTTGGGATGCGTTTGCCTCACCATCGGTGCGCCGGCCGACCGCCATGCCAACCTGGCCTACTGGGTGCGGACATCGGCAACCCGCCGCGGCGTGGCGACGGAAGCCGCCCGGATGGTCGCTGAGTATGGTTTCCGGCAGCTCGGCCTCAACCGCATCGAGATCATCACCGTGCCAGCCAATGTCGCGAGCTGCCGCGTGGCGGAGAAGTGCGGGGCGAAGTTCGAGGGCATCGCGCGCAACCGCATCGTCTTGCATGACGAGGTGCATGACGCCATGCAGTTCTCGCTGGTTCCGGAGGACCTCGGTATCCGCCCGCCGACGGCGCCAGGGTGATGCCATGCGCCTGCGCGCCCTCCAGGCCGACATCACCACCCTGGCCGTGGACGCCATCGTCAACGCGGCCAACTCCTCGCTGCTCGGCGGCGGTGGTGTCGATGGCGCCATCCATCGCGCGGCGGGCCCGGGCCTGCTCGAAGAATGCCGCCGGCTCGGTGGCTGCCCGCCCGGTGATGCGAGGCTGACGCGCGGCCACGACCTGCCCGCGCGGCATGTGATCCACACCGTCGGCCCGGTCTGGCGGGGCGGCAGCCAGGGGGAGCACGAGGTGCTGGCCTCCTGCTATCGCCGCAGCCTAGAGATCGCGGACGAGCACGCGCTGCGCAGCATCGCCTTCCCGGGCATCAGCACCGGCGTCTACGGCTTCCCGGTCGAGCTGGCGGCTCCCATCGCCGTGCGCACGGTGGCGCAGTTCCTCAATGACGCCCCGGCGATCGAACAGGTGGTGTTCTGCTGCTTCTCCGCGCGCGACCTGTCGATCTACCAGCGGCTGCTCACGGGACTGCGCTGAGGCACGGCCTGCGGTGCAGACCGGCCGCAACTGATCCCGCCGCGACAACGGGAGTCCGCCGCGCCACCCGGCCCCTCTCCCGAAAGAGATAGGGGCCTCCCTCCCTCCAGACACCCCGCCGCCCCGCCGACTGGCGAATGGGCGCGGGGGCGCCGTCGCCCCAAGATGCGCTCCACGAGCTGACAACTCATTGGCACTGGATGCACCCCCAGGGAGAACCGGATGACCCCCAAGTCCAACCCTTCAAGGAATTTCCCCCCGCGCACCGCCGTGCTGGCCCTGATGGGCCTCGCGGCCGGTGCACCCCTCTTCCTCACGGCCTGCAACTCGCAGTCGGCGCAGGCGGCCGCCACGCAGGTGGTGGTCGCACCCGAGGTGAGCGTGGCCGAGGTGCTGGAGCGGGAGATCACCAACTACCGCGAGTTCACCGGCCGCATCGAGGCGGTGGAGCGCGTGGAACTGCGGCCGCGCGTCTCCGGCTACATCGAGTCGGTGGCCTTCCGCGAAGGCGCCGAGGTGGCCCGGGGCGACGTGCTGTTCGTGATCGATCCCCGGCCCTACGAGGCGGCGCTCAAGCGCGCCCAGGCGGAGCTGGCGCGCGCCGAGAGCGCGCTGCGCCAGGCGCAGGGTGAGCACGAGCGCGCGGTGAAGCTGCTGGCGCTGCGCGCGCTCTCCCAGGAGGAGTTCGACGCGCGCACCGCCGGCATCGAGAAGGCCCGCGCCGACGTGCAGGCCGCGCACGCGGCGGTCGACGCGGCGGAGCTCGACCTGTCGTTCACCCGCGTGCGCGCGCCCATTGCCGGCGTGGTCAGCCGCGCCGAGGTCACCGCCGGCAACTTCGTCGCCGCCGGCCAGACGCTGCTGACGCGGCTGGTCTCCATCGACCCGGTGTACGTGCGCTTCGAGGGCGACGAGGCCGCCTACCTGCAGCAGGCGCAGCTGGCGCGCGCCAATGGCGCAACGCCCAACGGCGCGGGCCAGCCGGTGTGGGTGGGCCTCGCCAACGAGGAAGGCTACCCGCACCAGGGCGAGCTGGTGTTCACCGACAACGAGCTGGACGCGCAGACCGGCACCATCCGCGCCCGCGCCAGGCTCTCCAACCGCGAACGGATCTTCACTCCCGGACTGTTCGCGCGCGTGAGGCTTGGCGAGGGCGCGACCTACCACGCCATCCTGATCGACGATCGCGCCGTGGGCACGGACCAGACGCGCCGCTTCGTCTACGTGGTCGGGCCGGACAATACCGTGGAGTTCCGCCAGGTGGAGCTCGGTCCGCTGCACGAGGGCCTGCGCGTGGTGCGCGAGGGCCTCTCGCCCGGCGAGCGCATCGTGGTCAACGGCCTGATGCGTGTGCGGCCCGGCATCACGGTCTCACCGCAGCAGGTGGCCATGCGGCTGCCGGCCAGTGAGCAGGCCGAGCGCCTGCTGGCAGGCAACCGGCCATGAACATCTCGAAGTTCTTCATCGAACGGCCGGTCTTCTCGGCCGTTCTTTCCGGCTTCATCCTGATCGCGGGCCTGCTGTCGCTGCTGCGCCTGCCGGTCAGCGAGTACCCGGAGGTGGTGCCGCCCTCCATCGTGGTCACCGCCTCCTATCCCGGCGCCAACCCGCAGGTGATCTCCGAGACCGTGGCCGCGCCGCTGGAGCAGGCCATCGTCGGCGTGGAGGACATGCTGTACCTGTCCTCGCAGGCCACGCTCGACGGCAACCTGCAGCTCACCATCACCTTCCGCATCGGCACCGACATCGACCGTGCGCAGGTGCAGGTGCAGAACCGGGTCTCCTCGGCGCTGCCGCGGCTGCCCGAGGAGGTGCGCGCGCTGGGCGTGTCGACCACCAAGACCTCGCCCGACCTGATGATGGCGGTGAACCTGGTCTCCACCGATCCCGGCCACGACGCGCTGTACCTGCGCAACTACGCGCTGCTGCACGTGAAGGATGAGCTGGCGCGCCTGCCCGGCATGGGCAGCGTCGAGGTGTTCGGCTCCGGCGACTACGCCATGCGCGTGTGGCTGGATCCGGAGAAGCTCGCGGTTCGCGGCCTGACCACCAGCGACGTGATGGAGGCGATCCGCGAGCAGAACCTGCAGGTGGCGGCCGGCCAGATCGGCGCCCCGCCCTCGCCGGGCTCGGATTTCCAGATCGCGCTGGACACCATGGGCCGGCTGTCGACCGAGGAGCAGTTCCGCGACATCGTCATCAAGACCGGTCCGTACGGCGAGGTGCTGCGCCTGGGCGACGTGGCGCGCGTGGAGATGGGCGCCAGCACCTACGCGCTGCGCGGCTTCGTCGACCGCGACGAGACGGTGACCATCCCCATCTTCCAGGCGCCGGGTTCGAACGCGCTGGAGCTGGCGGGCCTGGTGCGCGAGACCATGGACCGGCTCGCCGACCAGTTCCCGCCCGGCATGAGCTACCGCATCATCTACGACCCGACGGTGTTCGTGCGCCAGTCCATCGACAGCGTGGTGAAGACCCTGCTGGAGGCCGTGGCGCTGGTGGTGCTGGTCGTCATCCTGTTCCTGCAGACCTGGCGCGCCTCCATCATCCCGCTGGCGGCCGTGCCGGTGTCGGTGATCGGCACCTTCGCCGTGCTGCACGCCTTCGGCTTCTCCATCAACACGCTGTCGCTGTTCGGCCTGGTGCTGGCCATCGGCATCGTGGTGGACGACGCCATCGTGGTGGTCGAGAACGTCGAACGCCACATCACCGGCGGCCTCACGCCCATCGAGGCGACCAAGAAGGCGATGAGCGAGGTCAGCCGTCCCATCATCGCCATCACGCTGGTGCTGTGCGCCGTGTTCGTGCCGGTGGCCTTCGTCGATGGCCTGACCGGCCAGTTCTACCGCCAGTTCGCGCTGACCATCGCCATCTCCACGGTGATCTCGGCGTTCAACTCGCTGACGCTCTCCCCGGCGCTGGCCGCGCTGCTGCTCAAGCCCCATGGCGCGAAGCCCGACCGGCTGTCGGCGCTGATCGAGCGCGTGTTCGGCGGCTTCTTCCGCCGTTTCAACCGCGGCTTCGAGAAGGCCGGCAACCTGTACCAGCAGGCCGTGGGCATCACCGTGCGGCGCCTCGGCATCGCGACGGTGGTGTACTTCGGGCTGGTGGGCCTGACGGCGCTGGGACTGAACAAGGTGCCCGAGGGCTTCATCCCCGCGCAGGACAAGCTGTACCTGGTGTCGGTGATCCAGCTCCCGCCCGGCTCGTCCATCGACCGCACCGAGGAAGTGGTGCGCCGCGTGGCCGACATCGGGCTCGAGGAGCCCGGCATCGAGGGTGCGCTGCAGTTCGCGGGCATGTCGCCCAACAACTACAACACGGCCGCCAACTCGGGGCTGGTGTTCTTCGCGCTGAAGCCCTTCAGCGACCGCGAGGACCCGCAGCACTCCGCCAACGCGATCACCGCGCGGCTGAACGCCAGGGTTGCCGGCATCCAGGAAGCCTACGTCGGCGTGTTCCCCCCGCCGCCGGTGCAGGGCCTGGGCAGCATGGGCGGCTTCAAGCTCAACGTCGAGGACCGCGCCAGCCACGGCCCGGAGGCGCTGTACCAGGCGGTGCAGGAAGTCATCGCCAGGGCGTACCAGGAGCCGGCGCTGGCCGGCGTGTACTCCACCTACCAGGTGAACGTGCCGCAGATCCGCGTCGAGGTGGACCGCGTCAAGGTCAAGCAGCAGGACGTGCGCATCACCGACGTGTTCCAGACGCTGCAGGCCTACCTGGGCTCGGCCTACGTGAACGACTTCAACCGCTTCGGCCGCACCTGGCGCGTGATGGTCCAGGCGGATGCGCCGTTCCGCAACGACATCGACGACATCCTCGAGCTCAAGACCCGCAATGCGCGCGGCGAGATGGTGCCACTGGGCTCGATGGTGAAGCTCGAGCGCAGCTTCGGTCCGGACTTCGTCGAGCGCTTCAATGCCTACCGCTCGGCCGACATCACCGGCAACGCCGCGCCCGGCTACAGCTCCGGCGAGGCGCAGCGGGCCATCGCGCGCATCCTCGAGGAGACCCTGCCGCCGGGCATGAGCTACGAGTGGACCGAACTGGCCTACCAGCAGCAGACCGCCAGCGGCACCGCGTTGCTGGTGTTCCCGCTGTGCGTGCTGTTCGTGTTCCTGGTGCTGGCGGCGCAGTACGAGAGCCTCACGCTGCCGCTGGCGATCATCCTGATCGTGCCGGTGGCGCTGCTGGCCGGCGTGGCCGGCGTGTTCCTGCAGGGCGGCGACAGCAACGTGTTCACGCAGGTGGGCTTCCTCGTGCTGGTGGCGCTCGCCAGCAAGAACGCCATCCTGATCGTGGAGTTCGCCAGGCACCTGCAGGAGGACGCCGGCCTGCCCGCCACGCGCGCGGTGCTCGAGGCCGCGCGCCTGAGGCTGCGTCCCATCCTGATGACCTCGATCGCGTTCATCATGGGCGTGGTGCCGCTGGTGCTCGCGCATGGCGCCGGCGCCGAGGTGCGGCAGGCCATGGGCGCGGCGGTGTTCGCCGGCATGATCGGCGTCACCTTCGCCGGCCTGTTCCTCACGCCCGTGTTCTACCTGCTGGTGCAGGGGCGGCGCGCCCGCCGCGGCGCGCCCTCGCCCGATGCCGCGCGGCACGCGCCGGCGCTGGGCGGCCCCGCCCCCGTCCTGGAGACCAGCCATGGCTGACCGCAACCGACCCCTGACCACCGCGTCCGCGCCGCTGCTGCTGGCCGCCCTGCTGGCCGGCTGCGCGGTGGGACCGGATTACCGTGAACCCGGGCTGGCGCTGCCGGCGCAGTTCGCCGGCGCCGAAGCGCCGCGCTACGGCAGCGAGGAGGCCGACCTTGCCGCATTCTGGACCGTGTTCGACGACGCGACGCTCTCGCGCCTGGTACAGGAATCGCTCCTCGCCAACCACGACCTGCGCATCGCGCTGGCGCGGCTCAACGAGGCGCGCGCCCTGCGTGGCCAGGCGCGACTGGACCTCGGGCCCACCATCACGGCCGGTGGCGGTTACACCGACCAGCGACTTGCGGCTGACTCCGCCATCGGCGGGGTCCGTGACGTCGAGGGCTACGACGCCGGCTTCGACGCGCTCTGGGAGCTGGACTTCTTCGGCCGCAACCGCCGCGCACTCCAGGCGGCCGACGCCGAACTCGGCGCCGCCCAGGCGGCCCTGTTCGACACGCAGGTTTCGGTGGCCGCGGAACTGACGCGCAGCTACTTCGAGCTGCGCGGCAACCAGCAGCGGCTGCTGGTGGCACAGCGCAATGTCGCCAACCAGGCCGAGACGCTGGAGCTGACCCGCGCGCGGCTGGAGGCCGGCACCGGCACCGAGCTGGACACCTCGCGCGCGCAGGCGCAGCTCGCCGCCACGCGCGCGCTGATCCCGCCGCTGGAGGCGGCGATCGCGCGCGCCATCCACCGCATCAGCGTGCTCACCGGCCGCGCGCCCGCCGAGCTGACGGCGGAGCTGGCGCCGGCCCGCGACCTGCCCGCCGTCCCCGAGTTCACGCCGGTGGCCGACCCCGCCGTGCTGCTGCGCCGGCGGCCCGACATCCGCGTCTCCGAGCGCCGCCTCGCCGCCGCCACCGCGCGCATCGGCGTGGCCGTGGCCGACCTGTTCCCGCGCGTCACCTTCACCGGCAGCCTGGGCTATGCCGCCGCCGACATCGACGCGCTGGGCGAGTCCGGCAGCGGCACCCACCTGATCGCGCCCGGCATCTCCTGGGCGGCCTTCGACCTCGGCCGCGTGCGCGCCCGCATCGCCGCCGCCCGCGCCCGCGGCGAGGCCGCGCTGGCCGAGTACGAGCAGCCCGGGCTGCGCGCGCTGCAGGGGGCCGGGGGGGGCGGGGCCCCCCCCCCCCGCCCCCCGGGCCCGGTCTCTTTTACAAATCCCCGACCCCACAACACCGACTCACACTAGGAT
>QGUX01000154.1 GCA_003242275.1 Pseudomonadota bacterium
CCCCAGTGGGGTCCTTTGGGAAAGGCCCCCGCCGCTCTGCAGGTAGGCCTCCGGGTCGGTGGCCAGCTGCGCCACGTTGGCGATGCTGAAGCCGGCGATGGGCGAGATGAAGCCGCCCGCCGGCACCGTCGTGCCGCTCTCGTCGGAGAACACCGCCCAGTTCACGCCCAGGTTGGCCGCCTTGTCGGTGCTGACCTCGGCGATGATCGTTTCCAGCAGCACCTGGGCGCGCGGGATGTCCAGCTTGTCGATGATGGCGATCAGCTCGCGCATCATCTTCGGCGGCGCGGTGACGATCAGCGCGTTGGTGCTGGGCTCGGCCAGGATGGTGATGCTGCGGTCCACGGCCGCGGTGCTGACGCTGGCGGCCGCGGGCGCGGCGCCTGGCGTGGCGCCGCCGGCGGCGGCCACGGCCTGCGCCTGCGCCACGCCGGTGGCGAATTCCTTCAGCAGCGGCGCCAGCTGCTCGGCGTCGCCGTGCTTGAGGTAGATGACCTCGGGCTCGCCGCCGCCCTCGGCCAGCGGCGTGTCCAGCGCCGTCACCCAGGCCGCCACCTGCATGCGCGCCGCCGGCTCGCCCACCACCAGGATGCTGTTGGTGCGCTGGTCGGCGGTGACGCGCGGCGCGATGCCGGCGGCGGCGTTGGCCGCCTGCTGCTGGCCGCCCATCAGCTGGGTGAGCGTGTCGACCACGTTGCTGGCGGTGGCGTACTGCAGCGGGATCACCTCCAGGTCGCTGCCGCTGGTGGTGTCGACCCGATCGATGATGTCGCGCATGCGCTGCACGTTGGCGGCACGGTCGTTGATGATGATCTGGTTGGTGCCCGGCACGGCCTGCACCACGCCGTACTGCGAGCGGAACTGGTTCAGCACCGTGGCCACCTGCTGGGCGTTCACGTTCCGCACCGTCACCACCACGTGCACCATCTCGTCCGGGCCCACCTGCGGGCCGAGCGCCCGGCCGGGCATGGTGCGCGCATTGGCCTCCTGCACGATCTTCATGGTGTTGCGGCCGGCCGGCAGGGCCGCCAGGCCGTTGACCTGCAGGATGGAGAGGAAGGCGTCGTAGTACTCCTGCGGCGTCATCGGCCGCCGGTTCACGAAGGTGATCTTGCGGGTGGCCGCGGCCGGATCGGGAATGAAGGTGATGCCGGTGACGTCGCTGACCGAGCTGGCCACCACGGCCACGTCCGTGTTCTGGAAGTTGGGGGTCAGCGAGCTGTTGGGAGTCTGCGCGCCGGTGACACCCGCGCACAGCAGCGCGACGCACAGCAGGATCCTGGTTCTCATTCTTACCTCGCGCTTTCCGCGTCAGGGCCGGGCTGTTCGCCCGCCGGGTTCTCGGGGCCGGGCTGCGCCACCAGCTGCTCGGCCTCGCTGGCGATCTCGGCCAGGTTCAGCACCAGCTCCTGCGGCACTCCATTGCGTTCCACGGTCACGCGCGCCTCGGCGGCGCCGGACAGCGAATCGAAGACATCGCGGCTCCTGGCCTCGTCGTTGAGTTCGACGCCGTTGATGGCGGTGACCAGGTCATTGTTGCGCAGTCCCAGGCGCGCGAAGGCGGCGGCGTTGGGACCGGCGGTCACGCGGATGCCGCGCAGCCGCCCATCGACGATGACCGGGGTGCGGTGCATGATCTGGCCGATCAGGGAGGGATTGCCCCGGATGGCCTGCTCCACGCGCTGCACGGTCACGGCGGCGGTGTTGGCCGGCGGGGGCGGCGGGGCGAAGCTGATGGTGGCCAGTTCCGGCAGTGGCAGCGATTCGATGGTGCCGCCCCGGTCCAGCAGCACCCGGTCGACGTGCACCGCGTGCAGCTTCGCGCCCCCGGGCAGGGGGTCGCCGACCTTCTTCAGCTCGATGGTGTTGGGCGCCGTGCCGATCATGGCCATCCCCTGCTTCTCGTCGGGGGAGGCCACCACGCCGGCCAGGACCAGCCGCATCGAGGTCACGGGCGCGTCGGCGCCGGCCGCGGGGGCGGCCTGGCCGAACAGGTTGGCCCGAAGGATCGAGGGTACGTCGACCACGTTGCGCACGGGCGTGGCCGGCGTCACGGAATCGGGGATTTCGGTGGCCGGCGGCAGGGTGAGGTCCAGCAGCAGGAAGGCAAAGCGCACCCCGACCAGCACCACCAGCACGTATGCCACGGGACGCGGAAGGAGGGCGAGAAGCCGGCTGCCCAGCTCGCCGTCGAAACGCAGCGTTTGAGCCACGGTGGCCATCCTAAGGGGTATTATGATGGTCAGGCGATTGAGCCCTCAAGCAATCGTTCGTTAAACCTCGGTTAGCCCGCCAATGAGTGCCGCACATGATCATCCGGGAGAGCAGGGCCACACCTCGGTCGTGGTCGAGGAGGCCGCGCCGGAGGTCAGGAACCCGCCCCTCTACAGCGTGGTCCTGCTGAACGACGACTACACCCCCATGGAGTTCGTCGTGGATGTGCTCGAGCGCTTCTTCCGCATGGATCGCGAGACGGCCACGCGGGTGATGCTCGAGGTGCACATGAAGGGCAAGGGCGTCTGCGGCGTGTTCACCTACGAGATCGCCGAGACCAAGGTTGCCCAGGTGGTCAGCTATTCACGTGACAACCAGCACCCGCTGATGTGCACGCTGGAGCAGGCCTAGGGTTTTGCAGCGAAGGAGCAGACCATGCTTTCGTCGGAACTTGAGAACTGCCTGAATGCCGCCTTCAGGGAAGCGCGCGAGGCGCGCCACGAGTTCCTGACGGTGGAACACCTGCTGCTGGCCATCCTCGATGCCCCGCGCGTGCGCGAGATCCTCAAGGCCGGCGGCGCGGACCTCAAGCGCCTGGCCGAGCAGCTGCGCGAGCACATCGACGCCACCACGCCGCGCCTGAAGCCCGACGAGGAGCGCGAGGTGCAGCCCACGCTGGGCTTCCAGCGCGTGCTGCAGCGGGCCGTGTTCCAGGTGCAGTCCGGCGGCCGGCGCGAAGTGGGCGTGGCCGACGTGCTGGTGGCCATCTTCAGCGAGAAGCAGAGCCACGCCGTGTTCCTGCTGGCGCGCCACGAGGTCACCCGCCTCGACGTCACCCAGTACATCTCGCACGGCCTGGCCAAGACCGGCGAGGATCGCGTCGGTCGCGAGGAGGGGGCCTCCGGCGGCGGCGATCCCGAGAAGGAGGCCGAGGGCGGCAGCGCGCTCGACAAGTACGCGGTCAACCTCAACCGCGCCGCGCAGGAAGGCCGCATCGACCCGCTGGTGGGCCGCAAGACCGAGGTGGAGCGCACCATCGAGATCCTGTGCCGCCGGCGCAAGAACAATCCGCTGTACGTGGGCGAGGCCGGCGTGGGCAAGACCGCCATCGTCGAGGGCCTGGCGCGCATGATCGTGGAGGGCCACGTGCCCGACATGCTGTCCGACTGCGTGATCTACTCGCTCGACCTGGGGAGCCTGCTCGCGGGCACCAAGTACCGCGGCGACTTCGAGAAGCGCCTCAAGGCGGTGATCACCGAGATCAGGAAACAGCCCGGCGCCATCCTGTTCATCGACGAGATCCACACCCTGATCGGCGCCGGCGCCACCAGCGGCGGGGTGATGGACGCCAGCAACCTGATCAAGCCGGCGCTGACCAATGGCGAGCTGCGCTGCATCGGCTCCACCACCTACCAGGAGTACCGCGGCATCTTCGAGAAGGACCACGCGCTCTCGCGCCGCTTCCAGAAGATCGACATCGTCGAGCCCACCGTGGCCGAGACCATCGAGATCCTCAAGGGCCTGAAGTCCCGGTACGAGGAGCACCACGGGGTGCGCTACACGGACGAGGCCATCCGCGCGGCCGCCGAGCTGGCCGCGCGCCACATCAACGACCGCCACCTGCCGGACAAGGCCATCGACGTGATGGACGAGGCCGGCGCCCGCCAGCGGCTCAAGCCCGCGGGCGAGCGCACCGACGTGGTCGACGTGGCGCAGGTCGAGGACGTGGTGGCGCGCATCGCGCGCATCCCGGCCAAGACCGTGTCCACCTCCGACAAGGAGGTGCTGCGCAACCTGGAGAGGAACCTCAAGCTGGTCATCTTCGGCCAGGACCCGGCCATCGAGGCGCTGGCCGCCGCGATCAAGATGGCGCGCTCGGGCCTGGGCGAGGGCCGGAAGCCGGTGGGCTCCTTCCTGTTCGCCGGTCCCACCGGCGTGGGCAAGACCGAGGTCACGCGGCAGCTGGCCGCGGCGCTGGGCGTGGAATTCCTGCGCTTCGACATGTCCGAGTACATGGAGCGGCACACGGTCTCGCGCCTGATCGGCGCGCCGCCGGGCTACGTGGGCTTCGACCAGGGCGGCCTGCTCACCGAGGCCGTCTCCAAGCATCCGCACTGCGTGCTGCTGCTCGACGAGATCGAGAAGGCGCACCCGGACGTGTTCAACCTGCTGCTGCAGGTGATGGACCACGGCCAGCTCACCGACAACAATGGCAGGAAGACCGATTTCCGCCACGTCATCATCGTGCTGACCACCAACGCCGGTGCGCAGGAGATGAGCCGCCCGTCCATCGGCTTCACCCAGGCCGACAACTCCAGCGACGGCATGGAGGCCATCCGCCGGCTGTTCACGCCGGAGTTCAGGAACCGCCTCGACGCCATCATCCAGTTCGCGCCGCTGTCCCGGCAGACCATCGAACGCGTGGTGGAGAAGCTGCTGGTCGAGGTCGAGACGCAGCTGGAGAGCAAGGGCGTGCAGCTGGTGGTCAACGACGCGGCGCGCGCCTGGCTGGCCGAGAACGGCTACGACCCGAAGATGGGCGCGCGGCCGATGGCGCGGCTGATCCAGGAGCAGATCAAGCGGCCGCTGGCCGAGGAGCTGCTGTTCGGTGCGCTCACCGAGGGTGGACAGGTGCTGGTGGACGTGGCCGAGGACGGCAAGTCGCTGAAGGTGACCTGCTCGCCGCTGCCGCGGCCGGTGCTGCCGCAGCCCGCCGAGAACTAGGAACGGCCTAGCGGCCGCGGTAGACGATGCGGCCCTTGGTCAGGTCGTAGGGGGTCATCTCCACCGTCACCGTGTCGCCGGTGAGGATGCGGATGTAGTTCTTGCGCATCTTGCCGGAGATGTGGGCCGTGACGATGTGGCCGTTCTTCAACTGCACGCGAAACGTCGTGTTGGGAAGCGTCTCGATCACTTCGCCTTCCATCTGGATCGCGTCGTCTTTGGCCATGCGTCCCGTTCAATGCTGCAAAAGAGGCCGCGGATTCTGCATAAACCGCGCCGCCAACGCAACGAGGACGGCCTCAGGCGCGCCGTGGCGGCCGGCCGCCGTCCGCCGCAGGGGCGGCACCGGCCCGGCCGCCTGAGGCAAGGAATTCAATGAACTGGCTGCGGGGCATGGGCCGGCTGCCCAGGCTGCGCAGGTGCCCGGAGGGCATCTGGCAGTCGATCAGCTCGATGCCCAGCGCCGGGCAGTTCTCGACCAGCCAGGACAGCGCGGCCTTGGAGGCGTCGGCCCGGCGGCTGAACATGGACTCGCCGCTGAACACCCGCCCGGACTTCACCCCGTACAGCCCGCCCACCAGCTCGCCGTCCGCCCAGCACTCCACGCTGTGCGCCATGCCCAGCCGGTGCAGCCCGATGTAGGCCTCGCGCATCTCCGCGGTGATCCAGGTGCCCGGGGCGTGCCGGCGGGGTCCGGCGCAGGCGGCGATGACCTCGGCGAAGGCGGCGTCGTGGGTGATGCGGAACTCGCCGCGCTTCAGGCGCTTCGCCAGGCTCCTGGAGCGGTGGAACTCGGCCGGCCAGAGCACCTCGCGCGGGTCCGGCGACCACCACAGCACCGGTTCGCCCTCCGAGTACCAGGGAAAGATGCCGCGCGCATAGGCGGCGGCCAGGCGCTCGGGCGAGAGGTCCCCGCCCACCGCCAGCAGCCCGGGCGGGTCCTGGAGCGCCTCGGTGACCGGCGGGAACCAGTCCGGCGGCTCGTCCCCGGTGAGCCAGGCGAGCCGGGTCATGCGCGGTGGAAGGGCGTGTGGGCCGCGGCGGCCCGGGCGTAGCGGTCCACCGCGACGCGTTCCTCCTCGAGGAAGCGGGCGATGGCCTCGCGGAAGCGCTGGTCGGCAATGTAGTGCGCCGAGCGTGTCAGCGTGGGCTCGAAGCCGCGCACCAGCTTGTGTTCCCCCTGCGTGCCCGGCTCGAAGCGCGCCAGGCCGCGCTCGATGCAGTAGTCGATGCCCTGGTAGTAGCAGGCCTCGAAGTGCAGGCTGTGCATCTCGTCCTTCGCGCCCCAGTACCGGCCGTACAGCGTGTCTTCGCCCGCGAGGAAGATCGCCGCGGCCACGGGATCCTCGCCCCGCATCGCCAGCTTCACCATGAAGGCGTCCGGCAGTGCGCGCGCGATGCGCTCGAAGAAGGCGTGGTTCAGGTAGGGCTCGTGGCCGTGCAGGTGGAAGGTGCGCTCGTGCATCCTGAAGGCGAAGCGCAGCTCCGCCGGCGTGATGTCGTGGCCGTGGCGGGTATGGAAGGCGATGCCGCCCTCGGCGATGCGCCGCCGCTCCCGGCGCACCTGCTTGCGCTTCTCCGAGCGCATCTGCCCGAGGTAGTCCTCGAAACCGGCGTAGCCGCGGTTGCTCCAGTGGAACTGCACGTCCTCGCGCGACAGCCAGCCGGCGGTGGTGAAGGCCCGGTGTTCCTCCTCCGGCAGGAACAGCGCGTGCGCCGAGGAGAGTCCTTCGGAGCGGCAGCGCTCTTCGAGCGCCGCGACCAGCAGCCGCCTGAGCGCCGTCGCGTCGTGCCCCGGCGCCGTCAGCAGCCGCGCCGCGTTCACTGGCGAGAACGGCACCGCCACCACCAGCTTGGGGTAGTAGGCCAGCCCGTGGCGGGCGTAGGCCTGCGCCCAGGAGAAGTCGAACACGAACTCGCCCCAGGAGTGCAGCTTGCGGTAGGCCGGCGCGGCGGCCACCAGTTCCGTGCCATCGAAGGCGGCGAGGTGGGACGGGATCCAGCCCGTGCCCGGGCCCACGCAGCGGGTGTCCTCCAGCGCCGCCAGGAACTCATGCCGCAGGAAGGGGCAAGTGGTGCCGGCGAGCCGGTTCCACGACGCAGCCGGCACGTCGCCGATGCTGCCGAGTTCGCGGATCTGGATGGACGGGCGCCCACGCTCCGGGAGGGTCATCCTCACCGATGCTAGAGGCCGCGCCGCGGCGCGTCGAGGGGAGGCGTCCACCCTGTCGCGGGAGATGTCCTGCAACCGGCTCCTCCATATTGCCGGCAGCGCGCGCGGCCGTGCGGCCTACAATCGCCGGGGAACCCGGGAGCCCGCGCCACCCACCTGCTGAAATCACTGGCCAGAATCAGTCCCAGCCTCACGGCCGCGGCCACGTTCGCGATGTCGGGGGCGGCGTTCGCCGTGGGCAACCTGCTGCTCGCGCGCCAGATGGGCACGGCCGAGTACGCCTCGCTGTCGCTGGCCGTCGCCGTGTTCATCGTCGCCTCGCAGGTGGCCACGCTGGGCATGAGCCAGGTGGCGCTGCGGCGGTTCGTCCGTCCCGATGCCCGCCTGCTGCTGCGCCTGCTGGCGCAGGGCGCCCTCGGTGGCGCGGCGTGCGCGGCGGTGCTGTCGCGCTGGCAGGACCTCGCGCCCGCCGCCGCGCTGCTGCTCGGCGTGGCGACCGCCTTCGGTCCGCTGCTGTGGGTGGCCTCCGCCGCACTGCTGCGCGAGGGCCGCAAGGCGCGTGCGTGGTGCGTGCAGACCGTGCCGGACTGGGTGCTGCTGTCGCTGGGCATCATCGCGCTGGCCGCGCCGCGCTGGGCCGACGCCTGGGCCTTCGGCGCCTACTGCCTGGCGGTGTCGGTGCTGGCGCTGGCGGGCTGGTCCGCGCTGCGGCGCGCGCCACCGGGCGGGAAAGCGCCGCCGGAACCGGGCTGGCGCATGCTGGCTTCGGCCACGGCCATCGTGGCCGGCAGCGTGCTGGTGATCCAGTTCGAGCGCCTGGCGGTGGGCTTCCTGCTGGATGCGCGGGCGCTGGCCATGTTCGGCGTGCTCGCCTCGCTGGCGGTCTTCCCCTTCCGGCTGGTCATCGCCGGCGCCAGCTTCGTGCTCGTGCCCGGGCTGCAGCGCCTCACGGACGCGGACGCGCGGCGCCGCCTGGTGTGGCGCGAGCTGAAGGTGATCCTGGCGGCGCTGACGGCGACCAGCGCGCTCTTGTGCCTGGTCGCACCCGCGATCGCGCGCTGGATCACGGCCGGGCGCTACGCGCCGGGCTCATGGCTGGTGCTCGCCGCCTGCCTCGCGGGTGCCGCCAAGGTCTGCCACGGCCTGCCGCGCGCCATCATCACCGCCTGCGGCAATGACCGGCACCTGGAACTGCTCGGCCGCACGGTCTGGGCCGGCATCGGCCTGTCGCTGCTGGGTGCGGTGGCGGGCACGGCCTGGGGGCTGGCCGGCGGGCTGTACGGCGTCGCGCTGGGCAGCATCACCGG
>QGUX01000355.1 GCA_003242275.1 Pseudomonadota bacterium
CGGCGGGGCCGCCCCCCCGCCCCTCGAGGCCCTGAGCTACGCGCAGGCCTTCCAGCGCGAACTCGGCTGCGATCCGCTGTCGGCGCCCCCGCAGGCGCTGGCGCGCCTCGCGGCGGAGCACGGCCTCACCGCCGGCAGCATCGCCGGCCCCAGCCGCGACGACCTGCTCGACTTCCTCGTCGCCGTGGTCGTGGGTCCGCGGCTGGGCCGGGGCACCCTCACCTGCCTGCACCACTATCCCGCCTCGCAGGCGGCGCTGGCCGAGCTGGATGCCGATGATCCGCGCACGGCCCTGCGCTTCGAGCTGTACGCCGGGGGCATCGAGCTGGCCAATGGCTACGTGGAACTGGCCTCGGCGGAGGAACAGCGGCGGCGCTTCACGGCGGACCTGGCGGAACGCCGCCGGCGCGGGCTGCCGGAACCATCCATCGACGATCGCCTGCTGGCCGCGCTGGAAGCGGGCCTGCCGCGCTGCGCGGGCGTGGCGATGGGCTTCGACCGCGTCGCCATGCTGGCGCTGGGCGCCACGCACATCGACGAGGTGCTGGCCTTTCCCTGGGACCGCGCCTGAGGGCGCGAAGCCTCGGGGCTAGCGCGCCGCGCGGCTGGTGCCGCCTCCCGCGCCGCGCTTCCTGCCGCGCGCATCGTGGTTGGAGAAGTACTGCGGCAGGGACCGCCGCTCGGCGGGAATGCCGCTGGCGTTCTCCAGCAGCTCCACCTCGCGCACCACGTCGCGGTGCACGCGGCGCCAGTCCTGGCGCGGAATGGGTTTCTTCGGCAGGCCGTTCAGCACCCGCTGCAGCGCGCCGCCGTAGTACGTGGTGCGATCGCCGCCGGCGCAGCCGAAGCTGGTGCGGTCGGCGCGCGCGGCCGTCAGCACGGTGATGCGCTCCACGTTCACCAGCGTGGCTTCCGGCGCCGGCGCCTCCTCCGGCCCGAGCAGGAAGCCGCCGGAATGGCAGCCCTGCAGGATCACGATCTTGCGCACCTGTCCGGGAAAGGCCGACAGCGCCGCGGCCAGCGTGGCGGGCGTCAGCAACTCTTCCTCCGCCCTGGCGCCGTTGCGGCGATGCAGGTTCACGTAGCGGTCCAGGAACGAAATCCATCCCCACGCGCCATCGGGGCGGCGCATCGCCTCCATTTCGATGCGGTAGGAACCCAGCCAGGCGAAGGCCTCGGAGGAGGGGTCGCTGCGCGCCTCGGCGATCGCCGCCGGCAGCCAGGCCTGCTGCGGGTCGACGCTGCGCTGCACGTTCTCGGGCCACTCCAGCACCGGGAAGCTGCCGTGCGAGGTCACGTACAGGTAGAAGAAGTCCTCCGGATAGTCCGCGGCCACCTCGCGGATGGCCGCAAGCACCAGGCCCGGGGAGGCGAGATGGCAGGCCTTGAGCTCCTCCTCCAGTGCGAGGAACTGCTCCACGTCCACCCGGTGCGAGGGATCGGGCGCGGCGAAGAAGCATTCGATCTGCTCCGGCGCATAGCCGCGCTGCTGCCAGAAGCGCTTCTGGTCGATGACTTCCTGCGCGAAGTTGGCGATGTCACGCGAGCCGGCCACCAGGAAGATGCGCGCCTCGCGCGAGATGGCCGACCAGGAGGGTTCGATCCAGTGCCCGATGGGCTGGCCCGCGATGTGGGCGGGCGCATCCGCCGCGCGGGCGACGGCTGCCAGCAGTGCCAGCAGCATCGCCCCTGCGACGGCCCGGATCATGGCGGGGCCGCTACTTCGCCCGCGAGATGTACTCGCCGGTGCGGGTATCGACCTTCAGGACCTCGCCCTCATTGATGAACAGGGGCACGCGGATCACCGCGCCGGTCTCGAGCCTGGCGGGCTTCTGGCCGCCGGTGGCGGTGTCGCCGCGCACACCGGGGTCGGTCTCGACCACCTTCAGCTCGATGTGCGCCGGCGGCGTGACCACCAGCGGCACGTTGTTCCACAACGTGACGATGCAGGTGATGCCCTCCTTCAGCCACTGGGCGTTCTCGCCCACCGCCTCCTTGCTGGCGGCGTACTGCTCGAAGCTCTCGGGCACCATGAAATGGAAGAAGTCGCCGTCGGAATACAGGTACTGCATGTCGGTGTCGACCACGTCCGCGGCCTCGACCGACTCGCCGCTCTTGAAGGTGCGCTCGATGGTGCGGCCGGTCTTGAGGTTCCTGACCTTCACGCGGTTGAAGGCCTGGCCCTTGCCCGGCTTGACCATCTCGTTCTCGACGATCACGTAGGGG
>QGUX01000356.1 GCA_003242275.1 Pseudomonadota bacterium
GCCGGCGGCAGGGCCTTCGCGCGTCATGTCTTGCCGTTGCTGCGCGCCGGGCCACACGACGTGCTCGACCTGTGGTTGCCCGGCACGCTGACCCGGGACGTGCAGGCTGCGCTGGCGCTGGGCGCGGCAACGGCGGAGGTACGCTCGGCGCTGTTGCCGCCGGCACGCGCGGCGCCGCCGGAGATGCAGCATTGCATGGCATCTGCGTGGCACTGGGACGGACTGGACTTCGAACTTGCCCCGCGCGCCGATGGACGCGCCTGTGAAGTGACGGCCAGGGCGGGCGACGTGATACTGCGCGTGGATGCCGGCGTGGCATCGCGGCTGCCCGCCCGCCCGGGCCAGACGCTGCGGCTGGTCATGGATGCGAACGGCATCCGCCAGCGCCGTCGCCATCTTCGGCTATGATGCGCCCCCATGTGGGAACTGTTCCAGGCCGGCGGGCCCTTCATGTGGGCCATCGCCCTTTGTTCTATCGTCGCTGCGGCCATCGTTGCCGAGCGCCTCTGGACGCTGCAGCAGCGGCGCGTGATGCCACCGGACCTCACCCGCCGCATCTGGACCCTGGTGGAGAACGGCCAGGTCAACGACAAGGTCATCTCCGCGCTCGAGACCAACTCGCCGCTGGGCAAGATCCTCGCCACCGGACTGCAGCACCGGCACCGCTCGCGCGAGGTGATGATGGAACGCATCGAGGACGCCGGCCGGCACGTGGCGCATGAGCTCGACCGCTTCCTGAACACCCTGGGCACCATCGCCGGCGTGGCGCCGCTGCTGGGCCTGCTGGGCACGGTCACCGGCATCATCAAGGCCTTCAATGTCATCTATGCCGGCGGCCTCGGCGACCCGCGCGCGCTGTCGGGCGGCATCTCCGAGGCGCTGCTGACCACGGCCTTCGGCCTGATGGTCGCGATTCCCTCGTTCGTGGCCTACCGCTACCTGCGCGGCAAGGTCGACGGCATCGTGGTGCAGATCGAGAAGGACGTGGTGCGCTTCGCCGATGCGCTGAACGACCGCATGGCCGCCAGCGGGAGCAGGGAGAAGGCGTGAAGCTGAAGGAAGCCCGCCGCGAGGACCCGGAGATCAGCCTGATCTCGCTGATCGATGTGGTGCTGATGCTGGTGATCTTCTTCATGCTGTCCTCGACCTTCATCGATGAGGGCCGCATGAAGGTGCAGCTTCCCACCGCCGTGGAGCAGCCGCGGCAGGGCCCGGCCGAGCGCATCGTGGTCACGGTCACCGAGCAGGGCGGCTACCGTGTCAACGAGCGCGAGTTGGCCAACTCCAGCCGCGACACCCTGCGCCGCGCCGTGGCGGAAGTGGCGGGCGAGGACCGGGATGCCCGGGTGGTGCTGCGCGCAGACGCCCGCGCCACCCACCAGTCGGTGGTGACGGCCATGGACGTGATCGGCCGCATGGGGTTCGCGCAGCTCGACATCGCCACCATCCAGGCCGAACCGGCCCCATGACCGCGCCGCTGCCGTCCGCGGCAGAGGCGAGGGCCGTCTACGGGCGGCTGCTGGGTTACGCGAAGCCCTGGCGCGGGCAGTTCCTGGTCGGCGTGCTGGGCATGGCGCTGTATGCGGCCACCGATGCCGGCACGGCCTGGTTCGTGGACCAGTTCCTCAGGCATGCCTTCGTCGATCCGGATCCGCGCGTGGTGTGGGCCGTGCCGCTGGGCGTGCTGCTGCTGTTCCTGCTGCGCGGTCTGGGCGATTACGTGGCCACCTACTTCCCGGCCAAGGTCGGGCGCCACGTGGTCAAGGCCATCCGCCGCGACCTGTTCGCGCAGTACCTCCACCTGCCGGCCTCGTGGTACGACGCGCAGCCCGCGGGGCGTGCACTCTCGAGGCTGGTGTACGACGCCGAGCAGGTGGCGGAAGCCGCCACGACGTCGGTGGCCGTGGTCATCCGCGACTCGCTGGTGATCATGGGCCTGCTGGCCTTCATGTTCTGGAAGTCCTGGCAGTTCACCCTGCTGGCGCTGGTGGCCGCGCCGCTGGTCGGCTGGGTGCTGGGCGGCATCAACCGCCGCTTCCGCCGCCACAGCGCGCGCATCCAGCAGTCCATGGGCGACTTCACCCGCGTGGCGCAGGAGAGCCTGGCCGCGCAGCGGCTGGTCAAGGTCAGCAACGCGCAGGCGGCCGAGGCGCGGCGCTTCGAGGCGGCAACGAGGAGAAACGCCCCAACTGTGTATTTAACACAATCCCGACCCCCACGACA
>QGUX01000357.1 GCA_003242275.1 Pseudomonadota bacterium
CCAGCCGCCTGATGGTGCGGCAGCTCGCGCACGAGGTGAAGAATCCGCTCGGCGGCCTGCGCGGCGCCGCGCAGCTGCTCGACAAGGAGCTCACCAGCCATCCCGCGCTGCGCGAGTACATCGCCGTGATCATCGCCGAGGCCGACCGCCTCGTGTCGCTGGTGGATTCCATGGCCGGTGGCAGCCGCCCGCCGCAGAAGACGCTGCTGAACATCCACGAGGTGTGCGAGCACGTGGTGCGGCTGATCAGCGCCGAGGCGCCGCCCGGCGTCACCGTGGAGCGCGACTACGATCCCAGCCTGCCCTCCGCGCTGTTCGACCGCCACCAGGTGGTGCAGGCGCTGCTGAACGTGGTGCGCAATGCCATGCAGGCCGTCGGCCACCACGGGCGCATCGTGGTGCGCACGCGCGTGAGGAGCGGCATCAACATCGGCAAGGTGCGCCATCGCCTCGCCGTCGCCATCGAGGTCGAGGACAACGGGCCCGGCGTGCCGCCGGACCTCATCAAGACGCTGTTCCTGCCCCTGGTCACCGGGCGCGCCAACGGCACCGGCCTGGGGCTCGCCGTGGCGCAGGATCTCGCCACCCGCCACGGCGGCATCATCGAATTCACCAGCCAGCCGGGGCGGACGGTGTTCTCCCTGCTGCTGCCGCTGGAGGGGATACAGGAGTGAACGACATGCCGCTTCGGGTCTGGCTCGTCGACGACGATGCTTCCATCCGCTGGGTACTGGAGCGCGCGCTGAAGAACGCCGGCATGACGCCGCGCCTGTTCGAGGCCGCCGAGTCCGCGCTGGCCACGCTGGGCAGCGAAGTGCCCGACGTGCTGATGACCGACATCCGCATGTCCGGCAAGTCCGGGCTGGAGCTGCTGCGCAATGTGCACGAGCGGCACCCCGACCTGCCCGTGATCGTGATGACCGCGCACTCGGACCTGGGCAGCGCCGTGTCCGCCTACGAGGGCGGCGCGTTCGAGTACCTGCCCAAGCCCTTCGACGTGGACCAGGCCGTGGACCTGGTGCGCCGCGCCGCACAGGCCAGCGAGCGCGCGCCCGAGGCCGCGCCGCCCCCGCCGCCGCCCATGCCCGAGCTGCTCGGCAAGGCGCCGGCCATGCAGCAGGTGTTCCGCGCCATCGGCCGCCTGTCGCGCTCGTCGGTGAACGTGCTCGTCACCGGTGAATCCGGCACCGGCAAGGAGCTGGTGGCGCGCGCGCTGCACGAGCACAGCCCGCGGGCGAACAAGGCGTTCATCGCGCTGAACACCTCGGCCATTCCCGGCGAGCTGCTCGAGAGCGAGCTGTTCGGGCACGAGAAGGGCGCGTTCACCGGCGCCGACGCCCTGCGCCGCGGCCGCTTCGAGCAGGCCGACGGCGGCACGCTGTTCCTGGACGAGATCGGCGACATGAACCTGCCGCTGCAGACGCGCCTGCTGCGCGTGCTGGCCGAGGGCGAGTTCTACCGCGTGGGCGGCCAGACGCCCATCCGCGTGGACGTGCGCGTGATCGCCGCCACGCATCAGAACCTGGAGGAGCGTGTGGCGCGCGGGCAGTTCCGCGAGGACCTGTTCCATCGCCTGAACGTGATCCGCATCGAGCTGCCGCCGCTGCGCGCGCGGCGCGAGGACGTGCCCGCGCTGCTGAACCACTACCTGGCGCTGGCGGCCAAGGAGCTGGGCGTCGACACCAAGACGCTGTCACCCGCGGCCGCCGAGGTGCTCGGCAAGTACAACTGGCCCGGCAACGTGCGCGAGCTGGTGAACCTGTGCCGGCGCCTGACGGTGCTGGCGCCGGGCAGCGAGGTGCACGTGGATGACCTGCCGGCCGAGATCACCGCCGGCGAGGGTGGCGGACTGCCGGCGGATGATGACTGGATCTCGAGCCTGGCCAGCTGGGCGGACCGCGCCGCGGTGAGCGGCGGGAAGCCGTTGCTGGATGAGGCGCTGCCGCAGTTCGACGGGACGCGGATCCGCGTGGGGCTGAGGCATACCAGGGGGATTGGACAGGCTGCGGCGAAGCTCTTGGGGTGGGGGAGGAATACGCTCACCCGCAAGCTCAAGGAGCTGGGGATGGATGACATTCCGGAGTAGCGGCGGGAGTGGTGAGGCGTTGACAGGGATGTGCTGGTCGACATCGATGTCGATGGCCTGAAGCGGGCGGTTGGTTCTGGACGTCCGCGTTTGATCTTCAGCCGGGGTGCGGGTTCAGGAACGACGCAGTGGAG
>QGUX01000155.1 GCA_003242275.1 Pseudomonadota bacterium
GCACCCAGCCCGTGCCCGAGCGTTGCGCGCTGGTGTTCCAGCGGCCGGTGATGCTGCGCCGTTCGGTGGCGGCCAACCTGGGGTATGCGCTGGCGGCCGCCGGCGTGCCGCGTGCGCGGCGGGCGGCACGCATGGAGGAGCTGCTGCGCGAGGTGGGGCTGGAAGGCATGGCCGACCGCCCAGCGCCAAGGCTCTCGGGCGGCGAGCGGCAGCGCCTGGCGCTGGCGCGGGCGCTGGCGCGTGATCCGGCGGTGCTGTTCCTGGATGAGCCCACCGCCAGCCTCGATCCGGCCGCCACCCTGGCCATCGAGGAGCTGGTGCGACGCGTGGCCGCTTCGGGCGTCAAGGTGGTGATGACCACGCACGACCTGGGCGAGGCCGCGCGCCTGGCCGGCGAAGTGGTGCTGCTGCACCGGGGGGGCGTGGTGGAATCCGGTCCAGCCGCGCAGCTGCTGGTCCAGCCTCGTACCGAGGAGGCGCGGCGCTTCATCGCCGGCCAGCTTCTTGTCTGATTCCTTCGGAGACGTTCATGTACAGACGACTGCTGCTGCTTGTCCTTGCATTGCTGCCACTGGTTCCGGCGTCCGCGGCCTCGCCGGCTGAAACCATCACCGTGGCGTCCACCACGTCCACGCAGGATTCGGGCCTGTTCGCCTACCTGCTGCCCATCGTGAAGGAGCGCACCGGCATCACGGTGAGGGTGCTGGCCCAAGGCACGGGCCAGGCGCTGGACACCGCGCGCCGCGGTGATGCCGACGTGGTGTTCGTGCACGACGTGGCGGCGGAGGAGAAGTTCGTTGCCGAGGGCCATGGCCTCGAGCGCCACCCGGTGATGTACAACGATTTCCTGATCGTCGGGCCTGCCGCGGATCCCGCGGGCATCCGCGGGCTGGGCGATGCCGTGCAGGCCCTGCGGCGCATCGCCGGTTCGCAACAGCCGTTTGTCTCGCGCGGCGATCGTTCCGGGACCCACCAGGCAGAACTGCGCCTGTGGCAGGCGGCCGGCATCGGACCGGAACCCGGCAGGCATGCATGGTACCGCGCCGTGGGGCAGGGCATGGGGCCGGCGCTGAACATCGCTTCGGCCAGCGATGCCTATGTGCTGACCGATCGCGGCACATGGATCAGCTTCCGCAACAAGGGGAGGCTGGTGCCGCTGGTGGAAGGTGATCCGCGGCTGTTCAACCAGTATGGGTTGATCCTCGTGAACCCGACGCGTCATCCGCACGTGAAGGCCGAGGCGGGGCAGCGTTTCATCGAATTCCTGCTCTCGGAGGAAGGGCAGCAGGCCATCGCCGCCTTCCGCGTCGAAGGCCATCAGCTCTTCCACCCGGACGCAAAGCGCGGATCGCGCTGATATGCATGCGGGTTCATATGAATGGACGTTCATATGAACCTCGCGCCATATTCCTCCACCAGCACGGGCTGACCAGAATGCGGCGGCTTCAGGACCACCGAGGACCGCCGTGTCGAAGAGCATTTCCGATCCCAGCGTTGACAGGCTCGACGCGCTGATTGCCCGCCATTGCGCCATGCCGGGCCCGCTGCTGCCACTGCTGCACGCGGTACAGGACGAGTTCGGCTACGTTCCGGGAGAGGCCGTGCCGCGCATCGCCGAAGCACTGAACCTCTCGCGCGCCGAGGTGCATGGCGTCATCAGCTTCTACCACTGGTTCCGCCAGCATCCCCCGGGCAAGCACATCGTGCGCATCTGCCGCGCCGAGGCCTGCCAGTCGATGAACGGCGTGGCCACCGAGGAGGCGGCCCGCCGCCTGCTGGGCGTGGACTGGCATGGCACCACCGCGGACGGGCAGTTCACGCTCGAGGCCGTGTACTGCCTCGGCAACTGCGCCGCGGCGCCTGCCGCGATGATCGATGACAAGCTCCACGGGCGCGTCACGCCCGAGAAGCTCGAACAGCTGCTGGCGCAGCACCGGGTGACCCAATGAGCGTGCGTGTATTCATTTCGCGGGATGCGGCCGCGCTGTCGTTGGGGGCGGACGAGACCGCCGCTGCACTGCTGGCCGTGGCTGCCGCCCGCAAGATCGACGTGCAACTGGTGCGCACCGGCTCGCGCGGCATGGTGTGGCTGGAGCCGCTGGTCGAGGTCGAGGTCGATGGCGTACGCATCGGTTACGGCAATGTCGACGCCCAGGCCGTGTCCGGGCTGATCGACGCCGGACTGCTGCAGGGCAAGGCGCCGGGCTCGCTGGGACCGGTGGAGAAGCTCCCGTACTTCGCGAAGCAGGAGCGCCTGACCTTCGCCCGGGTGGGCCTTACCGATCCGCTCAGCCTGGATGAGTACATCGCCCATGACGGCTACCAGGGCCTGAGGCGGGCCCTGTCGCTGGACGGCGCGGCCATCGTCAAGGAAGTCTCCGACTCGGGCCTGCGCGGCCGCGGCGGCGCCGCGTTCCCCACCGGCATCAAGTGGAAGACCGTGCTCGACCAGCAGACCGAGCGCAAGTTCGTGGTCTGCAATGCCGACGAGGGCGACTCGGGCACCTTCTCCGACCGCATGCTGATGGAGGGTGACCCGTTCGCGCTGATCGAGGGCATGACCATCGCCGGCGTGGCGGTGGGGGCGACCCGCGGCTTCATCTACCTGCGTGCCGAGTACCCGCATGCCGCCGCCACGCTGCGCGCGGCCATCGCCACGGCGCGCGAGCGCGGCTGGCTGGGCCGTGACATCCAGGGCAGCGGCAAGGAATTCGAGCTGGAAGTGCGCCTGGGTGCCGGCGCCTACGTGTGCGGCGAGGAGACCTCGCTGCTGGAGTCGCTGGAGGGCAAGCGCGCCGAGGTGCGCTTCCGTCCGCCGCTGCCGGCCATCAAGGGCCTGTTCAACCAGCCCACTATCATCAACAACGTGATCTCGCTGGCCAGCGTGCCCATCATCCTGGCGAAGGGCGCGGAGTTCTACCGCGACTTCGGCATGGGCCGCTCGCGCGGCACGCTGCCGTTCCAGCTGGCGGGCAACATCCGCCACGGCGGCCTGGTGGAGAAGGCCTTTGGCGTGACACTGCGCGAGCTGCTGTACGATTATGGCGGCGGCTCGGCCAGCGGCCGGCCGATCCGCGCGGTGCAGGTGGGCGGCCCGCTGGGCGCCTACATCCCCGAGTCGCAGTTCGACACCCCGCTGGACTACGAGGCCTTCACTGGCATTGGTGCGCTGGTGGGCCACGGCGGCATCGTGGTGTTCGACGACACCGTCGACATGGCGCGCATGGCGCGCTATGCCATGGAGTTCTGCGCAGTGGAGTCCTGCGGCAAGTGCACCCCGTGCCGCATCGGCTCGACCCGCGGCATGGAGCTGATGGACCGCATCCTGAAGAACGGCGCGGCCGACGCGGACATCCAGCTGCTCGAGGATCTCTGCGACACCATGCAGTACGGCTCGCTGTGCGGCCTGGGCGGCATGACGCCGTTCCCCGTGGTCAGCGCGCTGAAGCACTTCCCTGAAGATTTCCGCCGCGCCCGCTAAGCGGCAAGGAGCCTGTCATGCACTCACTCGACCATCATGATCTTGGCACCCCGGCGGCCCACGGCGAGCCGGCGACCCTGTTCATCGACGGCGCCGAGGTGACCGTTCCCGCGGGCACCTCGGTGATGCGTGCCGCGGCGCTTGCCGGCACGTCCATTCCCAGGCTCTGCGCCACCGACACCCTGAACCCGTTCGGTTCCTGCCGCCTTTGCCTGGTGGAGATCGAAGGCCAGCGCGGCTACCCGGCCTCGTGCACCACCATCGTGGCACCGGGCATGAAGGTGCGCACCGACAGCGACCGCCTCAGGAAGCTGCGCAGCGGCGTGATGGAGCTGTACCTGTCCGACCATCCCGGCGCCGACGCCGCCGGCGAACGCAGCGAGCTGCGCCAGGTGGCGAAGAAGCTCGGCATGACCATCACCACGCGCTATGGCAAGGACGGCCGCAACCACCAGAGCGCGTGCAAGGACGAGAGCAACCCGTACTTCTCGTTCGACCCGTCCGCGTGCATCGTGTGCTCGCGCTGCGTGCGCGCCTGCAACGAGGTGCAGGGCACCTTCGCGCTGACGGTGGAGGGCCGCGGCTTCGACTCGCGCATCGTCGCCAGCCAGGACGACGGGTTCCTGAAGTCCGAGTGCGTGTCCTGCGGCGCCTGCGTGGAGAGCTGCCCGACCGGCGCGCTGACCGAGAAGTCCATGCAGGCCATCGGCCAGCCCACCCACGCGGTGAAGACCACCTGCGCCTACTGCGGCGTGGGCTGCTCCTTCGTCGCCGAGGTGAAGGGCCAGGAAGTGGTGCGCATGGTCCCCGACCGTGACGGCGGTGCCAACCGTGGCCATGCCTGCGTGAAGGGCCGCTTCGCCTACGGCTATGCCACGCACAAGGACCGCATCACCCGGCCGATGATCCGCAAGAGCATCACGGATCCCTGGCGCGAGGTCAGCTGGGAGGAGGCCTTCGAGTATGCGGCCTCCGAGTTCCGCCGCATCCAGGCCAAGTACGGCCGCTACTCGGTAGGCGGCATCACGTCCTCGCGCTGCACCAACGAGGAGACCTTCCTGGTGCAGAAGCTGGTCCGCGCGGCCCTCGGCACCAACAACGTCGACACCTGCGCGCGCGTGTGCCATTCGCCCACCGGCTACGGCCTGGGCCAGACCTACGGCACCTCCGCCGGCACGCAGAACTTCGATTCGATCGAGAAGTCCGACGTGATCGTGGTCATCGGCGCCAACCCGACCGACGGTCACCCGGTGTTCGGCTCGCGCATGAAGCGCCGCCTGCGCCAGGGCGCCAGGCTGATCGTGATCGACCCGCGCGAGATCGACCTGGTGCGCTCGCCGCACATCCAGGCCGACTTCCACCTGCAGCTGCGCCCCGGCACCAACGTGGCGCTGATCAACTCGATGGCGCATGTGATCGTCACCGAGGGTCTGGTCAACGAGGCTTTCGTGGCCGAGCGCTGCGAGCCGGGCCCGTTCCAGCGCTGGAAGGAGTTCGTGTCGCAGCCGAAGAACTCGCCCGAGGCCATGGAGGCCGTCACCGGCGTGCCGGCCCGCCACGTGCGCCAGGCTGCGCGCCTGTACGCGACCGGCGGCAATGCGGCCATCTACTACGGCCTGGGCGTCACCGAGCACAGCCAGGGCAGCACCATGGTGATGGGCATCGCCAACCTCGCCATGGCCACCGGCAACATCGGCCGCGAAGGCGTGGGCGTGAACCCGCTGCGCGGCCAGAACAATGTGCAGGGCTCCTGCGACATGGGCTCGTTCCCGCACGAGCTGTCCGGCTACCGCCACCTGTCCGATGCCGCCACGCGCGAGCTGTTCGGCCAGGCCTGGGGCGTGACGCTGGATCCGGAGCCGGGCCTGCGCATCCCCAACATGCTCGAGGCGGCCATCGAGGGCAGCTTCAAGGGCATCTACATCCAGGGCGAGGACCCGGCGCAGTCCGACCCGAACACCCAGCACGTGACCGCCGGCCTTGCGGCGATGGAGTGCGTGATCGTGCAGGACCTGTTCCTGAACGAGACCGCCAAGTACGCGCACGTGTTCTTCCCGGGCTCTTCCTTCCTGGAGAAGGACGGCACCTTCACCAATGCCGAGCGCCGCATCCAGCGCGTGCGCAAGGTGATGGAGCCACTTGCCGGGCTGGCCGACTGGGAGGTGACCATCGGCTTTGCGAAGGCGCTGGGCTATGAGATGAACTACAGCCACCCGTCCGGGATCATGGACGAGATCGCGCGCCTGACGCCGACCTTCGCCGGTGTCTCGTACGAGAAGCTGGACCAGCTGGGCAGCGTGCAGTGGCCTTGCAACGAGAAGGCGCCCACCGGCACGCCGACCATGCACGTCAATGGCTTCGTGCGCGGCAAGGGCCGTTTCTTCATCACCGAGTACGTGCCCACCGAGGAGAAGGTCAACGCCCGTTACCCGCTCATCCTCACCACTGGCCGCGTGCTGTCGCAGTACAACGTGGGCGCGCAGACGCGCCGCACGGCCAATGCGCTGTGGTACGACGAGGACCGGCTGGAGATCCACCCGCAGGATGCGGAGGACCGCGGCATCAAGGACGGCGACTGGGTCGGTGTCACCAGCCGCGCGGGCTCGACCGTGCTGCGCGCGCTGATCACCGGGCGCGTGCAGCCGGGCGTGGTGTACACCACGTTCCACTTCCCGGAGAACGGCGTGAACGTGATCACCACCGAGAACTCGGACTGGGCGACCAACTGTCCGGAGTACAAGGTCACGGCGGTGCAGGTGCTGAAGGTGCAGCAGCCCTCCGAGTGGCAGCGTCGTCACCAGGAGAATGACCGCCTGCAGCGCGAGCTGCTGGCACAGGCGAGGGGCGCATGAACATCCAGCAACTGGGGCGGATGGCCAAAGAAATCGCCAATTTCTTCATGGGTGAAATGGGCGAGGCCGAAGCCCCGAACCGCATCGCCAACCACCGCCAGCGTTACTGGGATCCGCGCATGCGCGCGGCGATCATCGAGCACGTGAAGCAGGGCGGTGCCGATCTCAGGCCCGCGGTGGTGGCCGCGGTGCGCTCGCTGCAGCCACCGCCGCCGCGCTGAAGGGAAATCTTCCCGCGATCTGTCATCTGCAACGGCGGCTTATGTGAGGAAAGCCGCCGTGCGACCAACTTGCGATGAGTTTGACGGATCAACCCCATCGCAATTCGTGCGGGCGAAGGTACAATTTCGCCATTCTGCATCGCAACATGCGAGCTGGAGCGAACAGGGGAGGCACAGCGATGGCAGGAACGCGGATCTCGAGGCGTTCGATGCTGGGAACGGTCGGTGCGGCCTCTCTTGCGCCCGTGCTGCCCGGACCTGCGGCGGCGCGCCTCGCGGAGGACGCGGCAGCGCCTCCTCCCCAGGCCGTCCCCGCATTCCGCATCGAGCTGACCACCGAAACGGCGTCCCCGCTGGAAGCGGAAGGCGTGGCCCGGATCACCGGCGGCGTCGCCCACGGCCGTGCGCTGGCCGGCGCCGTGGAGGGCGGTTGCATCCAGTGGCGCCCCCACCCCGCGGGGGTGGAAGTCACCGCACAGGTCGCGGTGCGCCGTCCCGATGGCCACCTGGTCGAGCTCGTGGAGCGCGGAATCCTGTCGGCCGCCCAGCGCGGCTCCCGGACGGCCCTGTGCACCACCACCGAACTGTTCGCCTCCGATGGCGACTTCCCCGCATTCCCCGCGCTGCTGGTCGGCAGGCTTGACCTGGGCCGCCTGGGCGAGGGCGCGGTGAGCCTGCTGACCTACGAGGTGTCATGAAGTGCTGAATGACTGGACAGAGGTCCAGAAAGCCTGGATGGACCCTGGCGAATATGGCGAAAACCTCCGCTTCCAGGATTTCCCCGCCTTCCACATGATCGCGCTGGCGAACCTCGCCAAGTCGTTCGTGAGCCGGACCTGCCTCGAGCCGGCGGGGCTGTCGGTGCCGGAGTGGCGGTTGCTGACCGCGGTCATCGGCGGTGCGCCGGTGCCGTTCTCGCAGATCGCCTCGCTGACCATGATGGACAAGGGGCAGATCAGCCGCACCCTGCGCACGGCGCAGAGCAAGGGGCTGGTGGCCACCGAGGTGGTGGCGCTGGACCGCCGTCCCCAGGGTGACGGCGGGGTGTCCTCGATCGGCCGGGTGATGGTGCGCATCACCGACCTGGGGCGCGAGGTCTACCGCAAGGTGATGCCACAGGCGCAGCGTTCGCAGCTGCGGCTGATCGAGCTGATGAGCCCGGAGGAGCGGGCCATGGTGGTCGACCTCGGCCGGCGGCTGTTCCAGCGCCTGAACGAGGACCTGCAGGCCCGCTGATAACGACGGATAATAACGTCGGGGTTTTTACTTACTTCCGTCCGGCGGCGGTGGTCTGGCGCCCCGATTGCACTAGAATGCGCCCCTCGTGCGCGCGGCGGGCCCGCCGCCGCCCCAACAGCACAGCGAGGAGTGACCAGGTTGACCCAGCCCATCAGCGTCGCCGTCGAAGACGGCATTGCCGTCATCACCGTCGACAACCCGCCCGTCAATGCGATTTCCGCCGCGATGCGCCGCGGCCTGCTGCAGATCACCCGCCGTCTGGCCAGCGACCCTGAAGTGAAGGCCGTCGCGCTGTATGGCGCCGGCCGCACCTTCATCGCCGGCGCCGACATCAGCGAGTTCTCCGGCCCCATGCAGCCGCCTTACCTCAGGCACATCCTGGCCGAGTTCGAGCAGCTGCCGCAGCCCGTGGTGGTGGCCCTGCATGGCAACGCCCTGGGCGGCGGCGTGGAGCTGGCGCTGGCCGGCCACTACCGCATCGCCGAAAAGAACGCCAGGCTCGGCTTCCCCGAGATCACCCTGGGCGTGGTGCCGGGTGCCGTGGGCACCCAGCGCCT
>QGUX01000358.1 GCA_003242275.1 Pseudomonadota bacterium
GATCTGCACGATGTCCGCGCCCGCGGCGAACAGGTCGCGGATCTCCGCGTTCACCGCCTGCGCATAGTCCATGGCCGCCTGCTCGCGACTGCCGCCGTAGTGGTCGATCTGCGCCTGCTGCGACATCGTGAACGGACCTGGCACGGTGATCTTGATGCGCCGCTGCGTGCTGCAGGCCAGGAACTTCACGTCCTCGACCATCACCGGGTGGCGGCGCCGGATGGAGCCGACCACGCGCGGCACGGGATTGGGATGGCCGCTGCGGTCCAGCGCCGTGCCGGGATTGTCGAGGTCCACGCCGTCCAGCGCGGTGGCGAAGCGGTTCGAGTAGCTCTCGCGCCGCATCTCGCCGTCAGTCACGATGTCGATGCCCGCGGCCTCCTGCGCGCGGATGGCCAGCAGCGTGGCGTCACGCCAGGCCTCCTCGAGGAATTCCCCGGGGATGCGCCACAGCTCCTTCGCCCGCACCCGCGGGGGAAAGCGCCCGGCCAGTTTCCTGCGATCGATCAGCCATTCCGGTTGCGGGTAGCTTCCGACGAGCGTGGTGGGAAACAGCATCGGGCGGCTCCTGGCGGCTTCGGGGATCAGTCTCTCTCGGGCCAGGCCGCCGATCGTGCGAGCTTCGCGCGTATCGCCTCGCTGTGCTCGCCCAGCAGCGGCGCCGGGTACACGGCATCGGCCCTGCCGCCGTCGAACTGCACCGCCGGCCGCACGGCATGCGTGGCGGCATGAGGCTGGTGCACCGGCACCATCAGCCCCAGGTGCCGGACCTGCGGATCGCGGACGGCCGCATCGATGCGGTTGATGGGTGCGTGCGGCACGTCGCTGGCGCCCAGGCGTGCGGCCCAGTAGTCCGCCGGCTTCTGCGAGAAGCGGCGGTCGAGCTCCCGGCCCAGCTCGTCGTAGTTGTCGATGCGCGCCAGGCGCGTGGCGAAGCGCGGATCGGCGGCCAGCTCGGGCGCGTCGAGCGCGTTCACCAGTCCGGTCCAGAACTTCTCCAGCGAGGAGAGGTGGATGGCGATGAAGCCGCCATCGGAGGTGCGAAGGATGTGCGCCTGCGCCAGCCGCGGGCGGTCGCTGGAGCGCGGCACCGTGCCCAGCGCGAAGTACGCCGCAAAGGGTTCCACGGCGAAATGCGCCATGGCCTCGAGCATGGACACCTCGACCACGCGTCCCCTGCCGGTGCGGCTGCGGTCGAACAGTGCGCCGAGCACGCCATAGGCCGCGTAGATGCCGGTGATGGCATCCGCCAGCGCCGGCCCGAGGAAGCGCGGCCGGCTCTCGTCCACCACCACGCTGAGGAAGCCGGACAGCGCCTGCGCCACCGAGTCGTAGCTGGGACGGTCCACATAGGGACCATCGGCACCGAAGCCGCTGATGGAGCAGTACACCAGCCGCGGATTGATCTCCTGCAGGCGCGTTGCGCCGGCACCGAGCCTGTCGGCCGTGCCGGGGCGGAAATTCTGGATGAAGACATCGGCCTCGCGGACCAGCGTGTCGAACAGCGCGCGGTCGGCGGGGTTCTTGAGATCGAGCGTCAGGCTGCGCTTGTTGCGGTTGTAGGCCTGGAAGTGCGGCGAGTAGTTGCCGCCCTGGTAGGCGCGGTAGGGATCGCCGTCGGGACTCTCGATCTTGATCACGTCGGCGCCGAGGTCCGCCAGCATCATGCCGGCGCAGGGACCGGTGATGAACGTGCCCTGCTCGACGATCCTCACGCCCTTCAGGACATCCAGCCCCTTCATGTGTCTCCCCGGACGAAACCGGGCGGCACAGGGCCGTCGTACTCGACGGCCTTCGAACCCGCGTGCGAGAGCACGAAGCCGATGGGTTTCGCCTGTTCCTCGAGCAGGTGCGCGACCAGGCTGGCGGTGCGCGCCAGCAGCGGCACGCCCCTGAGCGCACCCACGGGAAAACCCGCATCGAGCAGCACCGCGGGAATGGCCGCGGAGACGTTCATCACCAGCGGCTTGCCGGTCAGTTCCGGCAGCAGCGCCTCGACCTGCTTCGCCGCGCGCCGATGCGCGTCGGGCAGGTCCGCTTCAGCGGCCACGGCGAACAGGCGCGTGGCGCGCGGATCCTCGCCCTTGTGCAGGGGATGGCCGTAGCCGGGAACCGGCTGCCCCCCCCCCGCCTTTCCCCCCCCCCCCGACCCCCCCGCCCCTCCCCTTCCCGTTCCTTTTAAACACTTAACCCCCCCGCGCAAAAGAGAATG
>QGUX01000156.1 GCA_003242275.1 Pseudomonadota bacterium
AGGACGTCGAGAAGCGCATGGGCCTGATCCGCCGCACCACGCGCTACGAGGACTTCGCCGACGTCGACGTGGCCATCGAGGCCGTGTTCGAGGACATGCAGCTCAAGAAGAAGATCTTCACCGAGCTCGACCGGGTGATGAAGCCGGGCGCCATCCTCGCCACCAACACCTCGACGCTGGACATCAACGAGATCGGCAGGGCCACGAAGCGCCCGGCCGACGTGGTGGGCCTGCACTTCTTCAGCCCGGCCAACGTGATGCGCCTGCTGGAGATCGTGCGCACCGACGCCACTGCCAACGACGTGATCGCCACCGCCTTCGCGCTGGCCAAGAAGCTGCGCAAGATCGGCGTGCTGTCGAAGGTCAGCTACGGCTTCATCGGCAACCGCATGATGGACCCGTATGCCCGCGAGGCCGAGCGCCTGGTGCTGGAAGGCGCCGAGCCGGCCGAGGTCGACGGCGCGCTGGAGGAGTTCGGCATGGCCATGGGCATCCTGGCCGTATTCGACATGGCCGGCGTGGACGTGGGCGTGAAGGTGCGCCGCGCCAACCCGGACCAGGTGCCGAAGGACGACCCGACCTTCTACCGCTCCTCGCAGGTCCTGTTCGACCAGGGCTGGCTGGGCCAGAAGAACGGCAAGGGCTACTACCGCTACGAGGCCGGCTCGCGCGAGCGGTTGCGCCACGAGGAGGCCATCAAGCTGCTGGCCGAGGAGGGCAGGAAGCTGGGCATTGCGCGCGAGGAGCCGATCTCGCGCCAGGAGATCGTCGAGCGCTGCATCTTCGCGATGATCAACGAGGGTGCCAAGCTGCTGGAGGAGGGCGTGGCGCTGCGTCCCGGCGACATCGACGTGGTGTACACCTCCGGCTACGGTTTCCCGCGCCGGCGCGGCGGCCCGATGTTCTACGCCGACCAGATCGGCCTGGACACGGTGCTGGCGGGCCTCGAGAAGTACGCGAAGGGTCGCCTGCCGCGGGACTTCGAGCCCTCGAAGCTGCTGCGTGAGCTGGCGGAGAAGGGCAGCACCTTCGCCGCCTGGGCGGAACAGCAGAAGGGCTGACGTGCCCGCAGGGTCACGCCGCGGTGAGCACCAGCCGCGGCGTGGCCTCCTTGTCGATCCACAGGAAGGCATGCTGGCCGTAGCGTGCGGCGATGGCGCGTGCCTCCTCCAGCGAGATGTCCAGCGCCAGCACGCTGTCCTCGTTCCAGTCCTCCGGGTCGTCGATGGGCGCTTCGTTGCGGCCAGGCAGGCATGGGTGTCCCGCAGCCTGGAGTTCCCGCACCAGCTGGTCCTGCAAGGCCCGGTTCCGTTCCGTCTCCTGCTGCTGGCTGCGCGGATTCCAGGCCGTGATCAGCGCGGCGCTGTCCACCCACGCCTCGCGCAGGAGCTTGGCCAGCTGCTCGTCGTAGCGGTCCACGGCCAGCAGCAGGTCCCTGCCGGGTGCGGACACGCGGTAGCGCGTGGCGCGGTAGGCGGCCAGCAGCCGGTCGTCGGGAAGATGCCGCGGATCGGGAATCACAGGGGCCATGTTAGCCTCCGGGCCCCCATCCTCCACCTGCGTGAAACATAACGCCCCGCGGGGGGCGGGAATTGCCGGGCCGTGCTCATCCCCGCGGCCCTCAGGCCGCCGGCGTGGCGGCCAGCCGCTCCGGGGCGGCATCCCCGAGCAGTGCCACCAGGCGCTCGGGGGTGGCGGGCTTGAGGATCACGGGCAGGCCGCTGGCCCGCAGTTGCTGCTGGCGCCGGGGCTCGGTGTTGCCGGTGATCAGGGCCACCTTCACGCCCGGGAATTCCTTGCAGATCTGCTGCGCCAGTTCCAGGCCCGGCAGGCCCTGGCCCAGCATGTCGTCGGTCAGGATCCATCGTGGCGGCCTGTCGAGGGCGCGCAGCGCCAGCAGCAGCGCCTGGGGCTCCCGGAAGGGTTTCACGGCGGCTCCCCAGGCGCGCAGCTGGGCCTCCAGTCCCTCCAGCGCGACCGGGTCGTCCTCCAGGATCCACACTTCCGCATCGAGGCGGAAGGCCAGCGGATCGGCGCCCGGGGGCGGCGGTACCTCCGCGCTGCTGCCGGTCGTGGCCTCGGGGACATGGATGGCGAAGGTGGAGCCTGCGCCCTCGGCCGATTCGAGCGCGAGGTGCAGGCCGAGCAGCTGGTCGATGCGCTTGACGATGGCCAGCCCCAGCCCCACGCCGCGCTCGCGCTGGCGCGCCGGATTGGACAGCTGCACGTACTCATCGAAGATCGAGGCCTGCTGCCCGGCGGGAATGCCCGGGCCGGTGTCACGCACCGACACGTGCAGCCCGTCGGCCGTCCTCCGCAGCGCCAGCGTGATGCCGCCCTGGTTGGTGTAGTGCACGGCATTGTCGAGCAGGTTGCGCAGCAGCCGGCCGAGCAGCAGCGGATCCGACCACGCCAGCGCCGGGACCACCTGCACCGAGAGCGCCAGTCCCTTGACCTCGGCCTGCGGGCGGAACTCCTCACCCAGCTTGCGCAGCAGCTCATCGATGCGGAAAGGGCGCGGACTGGCCACCACCACGCCGGCATCGAAGCGCGACAGGTCGAGCATGCTGTTGAACTGCTCCTCGAGCACGCGCAGCGTTTCGGTGGCGCGGCCCAGCAGGCGCCTGCCTTCATCGCCGCCGATGTGGAAGCCCAGCGTGCCCAGGAACATGGTCAGCGCGTGCAGGGGCTGGCGCAGGTCGTGGCTGGCGGCCGCCAGGAAGCGGTTCTTGCTGTGGTTGGCGAGCCGCGCCTCCTCGAGCGCGGCCTGCACCGCGGCGCGCTCGCGCTCCAGCCGCACCAGCAGCGCGGAGTTCTCGTCGCGCATGCGCAGCGACTCGCGGAACTGCCGCAGCTGTTCGCGCCCGGCGACCATGCCGCACCAGTACATGCCGCAGTAGACCACCAGCAGTTCCCAGTGCGGCCCGCCGGCGTTGGCCACGCCCAGCCAGAACAGCGTCCCCTGCACCACGTTGCCGGCGGTACAGATGAGCCGGTCGGTGACGCTGGGCATCAGGTACAGCAGCGCCGCCGCCATGTGCACCAGCGAAACCAGCGTGACGATCATGCGCACGTACATGTCGCCGGCGGCGGCGATCAGCCAGAAGGCCAAGCCCATCACCAGCGAATTGCAGGCAGAGGCCCACACCGTCGCCCTGAAGTCGCGCGCGAGGCGTTCTTCCGGTGCCGTGTCGATGCGGCCGCGGATGCGCCGGGACATCAGGTGGCGCGTCACGCCGGCGACGAAGGCCAGGGTCGACCAGAGCAGCAGGCCGCGGGTGTCCACGCGGCCGTACATGGTGAAGATCATCACCAGCGCCGCCACGGCCACCAGCGGGTTGGAGTTCTCGGACTGCGTGGCGAGGATGCGCAGCAATGCCCGCGTCTCACCGGGGGCGCGCTGGTTCACCGCTGCCCGGCGGGAGGGCCGGTCGTGTCCGGGCGTGTTGGCCATGCGCCCTACATCACGATGAAGCCGTGGCGGGCGGCCAGCGTCACCGCGTCCACGCGGTTGCGCGCGCCGATGACCTGGTAGATGGCCGAGACGTGCGCCTTCACGGTGCCCTCCGAGATCGACAGCTCGCGCGCGATGGCCTTGTTCGGCTTGCCCTGCAGCAGCATGCGCGCCACCTCCTGCTGGCGCGGCGACAGCAGCGCGAAGCGGCCGATGTCGGCCAGCGGCCGCTCCGCCGGCAGCAGCACCTCCGGGGGCAGGTAGACGCCGCCGGTGACCACGAAGCGCAGCGCGCCGATCATCTGCTCGGAGGTGTGCGACTTGGGGATGTAGCCGGCCGCGCCATGCTCGATGGCCTCGCGGATCAGCGCCGCGTCCTGTTCACCGGAGAGCACCACCACCGGGACCTCGGGCGCGCCCTCGCGGAACTGGTCCAGCGTTCGGATGCCGTCGGATTCGGCCAGGCCGAGGTCCAGCAGCACCATGCGGATCGGTGTGACGCTGCATTCATCGACGGCAGCCTGGATGCTGGCGGCCTCGAAGACGGTGACCTCGGGACTGACCTTGCCCAGCAGCGCGCGCAGCGCCTCCCGGAACAGCGCGTGATCATCGACCAGCAGCAGGTTCATGCTGCGGCAGGGCAGGAATGCCGGAACCGTGGCCAAGGTTCGTCCCGCGAAGGTGGCTGCTTCTGGACCGCGCAGGCTAGGCTTGCCGCGAGGCACCTTCCATAGTCCTGCTGCCTAAACTTTGGTTTAGCTGCCTGTCGAATATCCATGCCGTCCCCGGCCTCCGACACTGCCTGCTGCATCTGCAAAGGAAAGCCTAAGGCCGCAGGATGCGCCAGGCAACGAATCGGGAGACTGCCGTGCTGCTCAAGGATTGGGAAGAAACGGGCCGGATCTGGGACAGTCCCGGTCCGCACGGCGAGAGGCTGCGCTTCTTCGACTTTCCCGCCCACTGCCTGATGGGCCTGGCGGCGCTGGCCAGGCAGGGCATGGTGCGGAACCACTTGGAACCCTGGGGGCTCACCATGCCGGAATGGCGCCTGCTTTCCACGGTGGCCGACTGCTCGCCGATCCGCTTCACCGAGGTGGCCCGCCTCACCGCCATGGACAAGGCGCAGGTCAGCCGCGCATTGCGTAGCGCGCAGGGCAAGGGTCTGCTCCAGTCGCTGGTGCTGCCGGTGGCGCCCGGCGCAGAGGGCGAGCGTGCGACCTCGGCCGGACGCGTGCACCTTTCCATCACGCCGTCCGGCCGCGAACTGTTCGACAAGGTGATGCCGTCGATCCAGCGCGAGCAGCTCCGGCTGGTGCAGCTGATGAGCGCGGAGGAACGCCGCATCATCATCCGTCTGGCGCGGCGGCTGTTCGCGCAGCTCACGGAAGAGCGTGGCGATCGCGCTTCATCGCGCGGTTTCCGCGGTGAAGCGGGCGAACTGGCCGCCGCCGCCAACAGCTAGGCGATCCTCTCCTTCAGCCACGCGGCGTTACGGGGCAGCGCGGCCGCCTGCGCCGCCAGCCCGCGGATGCCTTTCCAGTCGCCGTCGCGGACCATGTGCGCCGGCGCCACCCAGGAACCACCCACGCACAGCACGTTCGGCAGTGCGAGATAGTCGGGTGCGTCCGCGGGCGTGACGCCGCCGGTGGGGCAGAAGGCCACGTCGGGAAAGACCGCGCCCAGGGCGCGCAGCATCTCCACGCCGCCGGCCTGCCGGGCCGGGAACAGCTTGCAGCAGTCGAAGCCCGCTTCCTGCGCCGCCAGCAGTTCCGAGGGGGTCATCACGCCGGGCAGGAAGGGCCAGCCCGCCTGGGCGCGGGCCGCATCGACCAGCGCGGGCGTGAGCCCGGGCGATACCCCGAACTGGGCGCCGGCTTCGCGCGCCGCGGCGAACTGCCGCGGCGAGGTCAGCGTGCCCACGCCGACGATGGCATCGGGCACGGCGCGGCGCATCGCCTCGATGGCGTCCAGTGCGGCGTTCGTGCGCAGCGTCACCTCGAGCACGGCAAGGCCGCCGTCGACCAGCGCCCGGGCCAGCGGCGCGGCATGGGCCACGTCGTCGATGACGATCACCGGTACCACCGGTGCGCGCCGCAGGATCCCGCGGATGGTGGGGCCGGTCATGGATTGCAGCTCCTCGCACCCGATTCCGCGTCTGTGGCCAGCATGCGGAACGCCGTGAACAGTTCGCGACCGGTACCGGCCGAGGCGGACTGTTCCCTCGCGGCGGGCGCGCGGGCATGGAAGGTGGCGGCGTCCAGCAGCACCTCCAGCGTGCCGCGCGGCGCATCCAGGCGGATGACGTCGCCGTCGCGCACGCGCGCGAGCGGTCCACCGCAGATGCTCTCGGGACAGACGTGGATGGCCGCGGGCACCGTACCCGATGCGCCGGACATGCGTCCGTCGGTCACCAGCGCCACGCGGTGGCCGCGCCCCTGCAGCACCGACAGGGCGGGGGTCAGCTTGTGCAGCTCGGGCATGCCGTTGGCGCGTGGTCCCTGCTCGCGCACCACGACGATGACATCGCGCGACAGCCTTCCCTCGCGGAAGGCATCGAGCACCTGCTGCTGGCTGGTGAACACCACGGCCGGCGCCTCCACCACCTGGTGTTCGGGCTTCACGGCCGAGACCTTGATGATGGCGCGGCCGAGGTTGCCCCGCAGCAGCTTGATGCCGCCCTCGGGCTGGAAGGCATCCGCGACGCCGCGCAGCACATCACGGTCGCGGCTTTCCGCCGGCGCCTCGCGCCAGGCGAGGCCGGCATCCGCGAGCCACGGTTCGCGCGTGTAGGCGGCGAGACCCGTGCCGAAGACGGTGGCGATGTCCTCGTGCAGCAGGCCCGCGCCGAGCAGTTCGCGTGTCAGGAAGCCCACGCCGCCGGCTGCATGGAAGTGGTTCACGTCCGCCCTGCCGTTGGGGTAGATGCGCGCCAGCAGCGGCACCACGGCGGAGAGATCGCTGAAGTCGTCCCAGTTGATCAGGATGCCCGCGGCATGGGCCATGGCGACCAGGTGGATGGTGTGGTTGGTCGAGCCGCCGGTGGCCAGCAGGCCGACGATGGCATTGACGATGGCGCGCTCGTCCACGGTCCGGGCGAAGGTCAGCGTGCCGCCGGCCGGGGCGCTGTGGCGCAGTGCGCGGCGCGTTGCCTCGATCGTCAGTGCATCGCGCAGCGGAGTGTTCGGCGGCACGAACGAGGCGCCTGGCAGGTGCAGGCCCATCAGCTCCATCATCATCTGGTTGCTGTTGGCGGTGCCGTAGAAGGTGCAGGTGCCCTCGGTGTGGTAGCTGGCGGACTCGGCGGCCAAAAGTTCTTCGCGCGTGGCCTTGCCCTCGGCGTACAGGTTGCGGATGCGCGCCTTCTCGGTGTTGGGGATTCCCGAGGGCATGGGACCGCCCGGCACGAACAGCACCGGCAGGTGGCCGAAGGCGGCGGCGCCGATGAACAGGCCCGGCACGATCTTGTCGCAGATGCCGAGCAGCAACGCCGCGTCGAACATGTTGTGCGACAGCACGATGGCGGTGCCCATGGCGATGGTGTCGCGGCTGAACAGCGACAGGTCCATGGCGTCGGTGCCCTGCGTGACCCCGTCGCACATGGCCGGCACGCCGCCGGCGAACTGCGCGGTGCCGCCCGCGTCGCGCGCCGCCGCGCGGATCAGCGCCGGATAGCGTTCGTAGGGGCGGTGCGCCGACAGCATGTCGTTGTAGGCGGAAACGATGGCGGCATTGGGCCAGGAGGAATCGCGCAGCGCTGCCTTGTCCTGGCCGGCGGCGGCGAAGCCATGCGCGAGGTTGGCACAACCATGGCGCGCGCGTGCGGTACCCTCGTGGCGGGCCGCCCGCACGCGCTCGAGGTAGGCCGCGCGCGAATCCGCGCTGCGCCCGATGATGCGTTGGGTGACGGATACAACCGTTGGGTGCAACGGAGCGGAAGCCGTGCTCATGCGCTCCATACTGTAAGACGGCGCCGCGGTTGTCCATGTTTGTGCCGCTGTCGGAGAATGACTACATGGAAACGCTGCGGGATTTCGACCTGGTTCTCTTCGGCGGAACGGGCGACCTGGCCATGCGCAAGCTGCTGCCGGCCATGTACCGCCGCCATGCCGCCGGGCAGTTCCCGGCGACGGCACGCATCCTCGGCGTGGCGCGCGGCGAGCGCTCGCGCGAGTCCTACATCGCCGAGGTGGAGAAGAGCTGCCGCGAACATGCGCAGGCCGTGTTCGATGCCTCGCAGTGGCAGGGCTTCGCGCAGATGCTGCATTACGCTGCGGTGGATGTGTCGCGACCGGAAAGCTTCGGGGCGCTGGCCGCCTTCCTGCAGGGCCGCGAGGAGGTGGCCCGCATCTTCTTCCTGTCGATGGCGCCCTCGCTGTTCGCCGGCGCCTGCGACGCCATCGGTGCGGCGGGACTGGCCACGCCGGAGTCGCGCGTGGTGCTGGAGAAACCGCTGGGACAGGATCGGGCCTCGGCCGAGAAGATCAACCAGCACGTGGCAGCGTGGTTCGGCGAGTCGCAGATCTTCCGCATCGACCACTACCTGGGCAAGGAAGCGGTGCAGAACCTGCTGGCACTGCGCTTCGGCAATGCGCTGTTCGAGCCGCTGTGGCGGCGGGGACGCATCCGCCACGTGCAGATCACGGTGGCCGAAACGCTGGGCATGGAAGGGCGCGGGCCGTTCTATGACCAGACCGGCGCGCTGCGCGACATGGTGCAGAACCACCTGTTGCAGCTGTTGTGCATCATCGCGATGGAACCGCCCACTTCCAGCGATCGGACGCCATGCGCGACGAGAAGCTGAAGGTGCTGCGCGCGCTCAGGCCCATCGCCGGGGCCGACGTGCTGGCGAAGACCGTGCGCGGCCAGTACAAGGCCGGCGCCGTGGGCGGG
>QGUX01000157.1 GCA_003242275.1 Pseudomonadota bacterium
CGCGCCCGCTACGGCGAGCTACGCCGCGCCTTCCAGGAGGGCGGTGACCAGGGCGCGCTGGCCGAGGCCCGTGCCATGGTGCTGGGCGCGCACCAGCTGCCGGGCGAGCAGCGCGAGCTGCTGCTGGCCAACCTCGAGGGTGAGCACCACCGCCTGCTGCCCGTGCCCGAGGTGCTGCTGACGCCCACGGCCAAGGTGACCGGCCTCGACGGCCGCAAGATGTCCAAGTCCTATGGCAACACCATCGGGCTGACCGAGGACCCTGCCTCGATCGACAAGAAGATCCGCGGCATGGCCACCGACCCGGCGCGCGTGCGCCGCACCGACCCGGGCACGCCGGAGAAGTGCCCGGTGTGGGACCTGCACAAGCTCTACACGGACGAGAAGACCCACGAGTGGGTGCGGCAGGGCTGCACCACCGCCGGCATCGGCTGCCTGGAATGCAAGAAGCCGGTGATCGACCGCGTCTGCGGCGAGGCCTCCGCCATGCGCGAGCGCGCCGCGCCGTACCGGGATAACCCGGGCCGCGTGCGCGAGATCCTGGAGGCCGGCGCGCAGCGCGCCCGGGCCACCGCCGAAGCCACCATGGAAGTAGTACGCGGCGCCATGAACCTCACCGGCAGGCCGGCGTGAGCCTCGGGACCGAAACCGCGCCGGTACAGGTGGAGATGCCGTTCGCGGTGGTGATGGGCGAGCCCCTCACCGAGTTGCCGCGCGACCTGTACATCCCGCCGCAGGCCATGGAGGTGTTCCTCGACGCCTTCGAAGGCCCGCTGGACCTGCTGCTGTACCTCATCCGGCGGCAGAACCTGAACATCCTCGACATCCCGATCGCGGAGATCACCCGCCAGTACACCCAGTACATCGAGCTGATGACCGAACTGCAGCTCGACCTGGCCGGTGAGTACCTGGTGATGGCCGCGACGCTGGCGGAGATCAAGTCTCGCATGCTGCTGCCGCGCGCCGCGCCGCAGGGCGAGGGCACCGAGGAGGACCCGCGCGCCGAGCTGGTGCGGCGCCTGCAGGAGTACGAGCGTTTCAAGCAGGCCGCGCAGGACCTGGACGCCATCCCGCGCATGGAGCGCGACAACTTCCAGGCCTCGGCCGAGTTCTCCGCGCGCCGCGCGGTGAAGGTGCTGCCGGACGTCACGCTCAAGGAGCTGCTGCTGGCCTTCAAGGACGTGGCGGTGCGCGCCGAGCTGTTCGCGCACCACCACATCCAGCGCGAGCCGCTTTCGGTGCGCGCACGCATGAGCGACGTGCTGTCGAACCTGGTCCCGGGCGAGTTCACGCCCTTCCCGCAGCTGTTCCAGGCCGGCGAGGGGCGCATGGGCGTGGCGGTGACCTTCATCGCCATCCTCGAGCTCAAGCGCGAGGGCCTGATCGAGATCGTGCAGAACGAGCCGTTCGCGCCCATCCATGTCTGCCCGGCGGACGCGGACAAGCCTGCCGGCCGGTTGATCGAGGGCACGGCCGAGGAGGTCACCGAGGCCGACGGACGCCTGCTGGCCCAGTCCATCGCCGAGCATGGCGTGGATGATGACGACGAGGATTCCGATGTCGACGCCGACGACATGAACCTCGATGAAGGCAGGACTGGCGCCGAGGCAGCGCCGGCTGCCGCCGAGGCTGCGGACGCCGGGGCGGACGCCGCTGCAGGCGATGGCGCGGTCGCGCCGGATGCCGGCGTGATCGCCGATGCGGCCGCCGAAAGCCCGCGGCAAGCGAGCGAAAACGAGGGCGCCGCGCCGGAGCAGGAGCCGGCGCAGCTGCCCGGGGACAAGACGGAAGCCTGAAATGAATACCGAATACACCCGCAAGGTCCTGGAAGCGGGCCTGATGGCCGCCGGCCGCACGCTGTCGCTGGCCGAGCTGGCGCAGCTGTTCGACGAGGTGGACCGTCCGAGCAACGAGCAGCTGCGCGAGGCGCTCGCGGAGCTGGCGGAATCGTGGGCGGACCGGGCGGTGGAACTGAAGGAGACCGCGGCCGGCTTCCGCGTGCAGGTGCGGCGCGAGTTCGCCGAGCAGGTCTCGCGGCTGTGGCCGGAGCGCCCGCCGCGCTACTCGCGCGCGCTGCTGGAGACGCTGGCCATCATCGCCTACCGCCAGCCCATCACCCGCGGCGAGATCGAGGCCGTGCGCGGCGTGGCGGTGAACCCCAACATCATCCGCACGCTGTTCGAGCGCAACTGGATCCGCGTGGTCGGCCACCGCGAGGTGCCGGGCCGACCGGAACTCCTGGGCACCACGCGCGACTTCCTCGACTACTTCGGCCTGAAGACGCTGGACCAGCTGCCGCCGCTGGCCGAGATCAAGTCGCTGGAAGAGCTCGACCCGCAGCTCGCGCTGCCCGAGCCGGTGGGCGTTGCCCTGCCGGCGCCCTCGGCCGATGTGGGAGAATCGGCGGATGGCGAGGCCGGGGAAGCAGCGGGTGATGAGACAGCGGACGCAGCAGCCGGGGATGAGGACGCGTCCGGTGAGGGATCTGCGGAAGGTGAACCCGGGTCCGCGGCCGCAGGCGGAGCAGGGCAGGACGCCGCAGCCGGATCCGAACCGCAAGCCCCATCCGCCGAAGGGGCGGAGCCCGGGTCCGGACCGGACGCCGGCGCCGGAACGGAGGGTGAAGCCGAGGAAGGGTCACCCGAGGGCGACACCCCGGCACGCGAGGCCGCCGCTTCCTGACGCACACGACGCCGAGCGTGTGCAGAAGATCCTCGCACGCGCCGGGCTGGCATCCCGGCGCGAGGCGGAGGAATGGATCCGCGCCGGCCGCGTCACCATCAACGGCGAGGTCGCGACCCTGGGCAGCCGCGCGCGGGGCACCGACCTGCTCAAGCTCGACGGCCGCCTGATCCACCGCGCGCCGCTGCGCCGCTCGGCCACGTGGCTGTGCCACCGCTCCCCCGGTGAATTCCTGCTGCCGCCGCAGGAGGGCGAGGCAGCCGGCGAGGCGCGCGAGTCCATCGCCGCGCGCCTGCCGCGCCGCGTGGGCCGGCGCTACATTCCCGTCAGTCCCATGCCGCGGGGCGACGGCGGCCTGGAGATCCTCACCTCCGACGGCGAACTGGCCGCGCGCCTGCAGCGGGCGGTGCATGAGCTGCCGGTGGAGTTCAGCGTGCGCGTGCGCGGCGGGCTGACGGCGGAACAGGTCGAGGGCGTGCTGCGCGGCAGGCTGCACGATGGCGCGCGCCTGCGCGTGGAGGAATGCGAACCCGCAGGCGCGGGCGAGGGGGCCAACCACTGGTATCGCGTGCGCGCCATCGGGGCGAGCGGTCGCGAGCTGCGCGAGCTGGTGGAGCAGCAGGGCGGCACGGTGAGCCGCGTGCTGCGCGTGGCGCTCGGCGGCATCCGCCTGGAGCGTTCGCTGCAGCGGGGACACGTGCGCCAGCTCGGCGAGGCCGAGGTCGACCAGCTGCTCGGACCTGCGCCGCACGCGGCCCCGGAGCGAAGCTGATGCAGGCCGTCTTCGAGACCATCAATTCCTGGGTCTGGAGCCCGGCGCTGGTGTGGCTGTGCCTGGGGGCGGGCCTGTACTTCTCGATCCGCACGCGCTTCATGCAGGTGCGCGGCATCGCCGAGATGCTGCGCCTGCTGTTCGGCGGACGGCGCTCGGACGCGGGTGTGTCCTCTTTCCAGGCACTGGCCATGTCGCTGTCCGGCCGCGTGGGCGTGGGCAACATCGCGGGCGTGGCCACCGCCATCGCCTTCGGTGGGCCCGGGGCCGTGCTGTGGATGTGGGTGGTGGCCTTCCTCGGTGCCTCCACCGCCTACGTCGAATCGACGCTGGCGCAGATCTACAAGGAAAAGGACGAGCGCCAGCAGTACCGCGGCGGGCCGGCCTACTACATCGAGAAGGCCATGGGGCAGCGCTGGTATGGGTGGCTGTTCGCGCTGGTCACGGTGCTGGCCACGGGCTTCCTGCTGCCCGGCGTGCAGGCCAATGCCATCGCCTCGAGCCTGGACACGGCCTGGGGCATCCCGCGGCTGGCCACGGCGGCGGGACTGCTGCTCGCGCTCGGCTTCATCATCATCGGCGGCGTGCGGCGCATCGCCAGCTTCGCGCAGGTGGTGGTGCCCTTCATGGCGCTGGGCTACATCGTGGTGGCGGTGATCGTGGTGGCGCTGAACGCCGGTGAACTGCCCCGCGTACTGGAACTGATCGTCAGCAGCGCCTTCGGCGCCGAGGCCGCCTTCGGCGCGATCACGGGCCTGGCGGTGGAATGGGGCGTGAAGCGCGGCGTGTACTCCAACGAGGCCGGGCAGGGCACCGGCCCGCACGCCGCCGCCGCCGCCGAGGTCGCGCATCCCGCGCAGCAGGGCTACGTGCAGGCGTTCTCGGTCTACGTGGACACGCTGCTGGTGTGCTCGGCCACGGCGTTCATGGTCCTGATCACCGGCAACTACAACGTGTATGCGCCGGACAACCAGCCGCTGGTGGAGCACCTGCCGGGCGTGGAGGAAGGACCAGGGTTCGCGCAACATGCCGTGGAGTCGGTGATCCCCGGCTTCGGCAGCATCTTCGTCGCTCTGGCGCTGCTGTTCTTCGCCTTCACCACCATCGTGGCCTACTACTACATGGCCGAGACCAATGTCTCGTACATGAACCGCCACGTGCGCAACCGCTGGTTCACGGCCGCGCTGCGCCTGCTGGTGCTGGTGGCGGTGGGCTACGGCACGCTGCGCACGGCATCGGCGGCATGGACGCTGGGCGACATCGGCGTGGGACTGATGGCGTGGTTCAACCTCATCGCCATCCTGATCCTGCAGAAGCCGGCGCTGCTCGCCCTGCGGGATTACGAGCGCCAGAAGCGCGAGGGCGGGGCGCTGCGCTTCGATCCCGAGGGCCTGGGAATTCGCAATGCGGACCTGTGGTCCGAACGCATGCGGCGTGGCAGACTCGACTGAACCTTCGGGGGTGCCAGATGCCGTCCGGGCCCGAACACGACGATCGCGCGCGCCGCGGCGCCTCGCGGCGCGGCGTGGTGGCCGGCGCGATGGCCACCTTGGGCACTGCGCTGTTGCCGCGCGCGAGCTGCGCCGCGGTCCCGCCCACCCGCGACTCCCCGCGACTGCTCGTTCCGCCGTGGGATGAGGTTCCGGACTGCCGCCCCAGTCCCACGGACCGTGCCGGCCAGGGTCCGTTCTTCATCCATGATGGTGAACGCGACGATGACGTCAGCCTGTTCCGCCAGGACATCCGCGGGCGGTACGACCCGGAGGCCGAGCCGGGCACCGAGATGCAGCTGCACCTGCGCGTGCTGCGCGGGGGCAGCGCGGGCTGTAGCGCAAGCCCGCTGGCCGGCGTCGAGGTGTACGTGTGGCACTGCGATGCGCAGGGTTATTACAGCGGCTTCGGCGATCCGGGCGAACAGAACCCGGACGAGCCATACCGCTTCCGGCCGGGCCCCAACGACCTGAAGAACAACACGCGCTTCTGCCGCGGCGCCGGCATCAGTGACGAGGATGGCGTGGTGTCCTTCCGCAGCATCTTTCCGGGCTGGTACAACGGCCGCGACGTGCACGTGCACGTGATGGTGCTGCAGCGTGGTTCCCGTCCGCGCGGCCGCACCATGTGGTATCGCGGTGGCGACCACCTGCTCACCACCCAGCTCTATTTCGAGCCGGAGCTGATCGACCGGGTGCACAGGGCTTCCGAACCCTACCGCCGCCGCACCGCCCATCCGGCCTATCCCGGCATCATCCTGGGTGACGAGCCGGGCAGCAGCGGCCTGCGGATGAAGGCGCGGTTCGAGAAGGGCATCGTCACCGCGCAGATGCAGCTCGTGCTGGCTCACGGTTGAGCGCCCGGGGCGGCGTGCATCCTGCCGATCCGTGAGGCCAGTCACGCCATCGCGTGACGCAATCCGCAATCGTCGCGCCCTGGAACGCCCACGGATTGCTCCATGCCCCCTTCCCCCGACCAGCCGGTCCGGCTGCTGGTAATCGAGGACGTGCCCGCGGACGCGGAGCGCATGCTGCACCAGTTCCATCGCGCCGGCGTGCCCTTCCAGGCGCGCTGCATCGACACGCCCGAGGCGCTGGCCGGCGCGCTGGCCGACTTCGCCCCCCATGTCGTGCTGTCGGACTACACCATGCCGGCCTTCGACGGCATGGCGGCGCTGGCCATCTGCCGCGAGCGGGCTCCGGGCGTGCCGTTCGTGTTCGTGTCCGGAACCATCGGCGAGGAGCGCGCAGTGGCGGCGCTGCAGGCCGGGGCGGCCGACTACGTGCTGAAGGAGAACCTGCAGCGGCTGGTACCGGCGGCGCAGCGCGCCATCGCCGAGGCGCGCGCCCGCGCCGAGCGGGCCGCGCAGCAGGCGCAGATCGCGCGCCTGAACCGCGTGCTGCGCATGCTCAAGGGCGTCAACGAAATGGTCATGCGCTGCCGCGACCGCGTCGAACTGCTGTCCGAGACCTGCCGCCTCGCCATCTCGCTGGGCGGTTACGCCATGGCGGTGGCGGCGGCGCGCACCACCGAGGGCGCGGCGATCAAGGCCGTGGCTGCCAATGGCCTCGACGAGGCGAAGACCGCCGGCCTGCGCACGTACCTGGAGGAAGCCGGCTCGCATGGCGCGGCCGTGCTGGCCTCGGTGCTGCGCAGCGGGGAGCCGTGGATCTGCAATGACCTCGCGGCGCTGGACGGCACCGGCCGCTTCGACGCGCTGATGATGCACACCGGCCTGCGCGCCTTCGTGGTGCTGCCGCTGCTGGTGGACGGAGTGCCGGCCGCGGCGCTGATGCTCACCGCCCGGGACCCGGGCGTGCTGGCCGCGGAGGAGCTGGACATGCTGCGCGACCTGGCGCACAGCCTGTCCTTCGGCCTGCAGTACGTGCAGCGCGACGCGCACGTGCGCTTCCTCGCCAACTTCCATCCGCAGACGGGCCTGGCGCGTCGCGCGCTGTTCTGCAGCCGCGTGCGCGAGCTGCTGGCCCGGACCCAGGCCGAGGAGGTCGGCCACGCCGTGGCGGTGATCGACGTGCGCGGCCTGTGCGCCATCAACGACACGTACGGACGCAGCACGGGCGACCAGCTGCTGCGGCACGTGGCCGAGGCGCTCAAGCGCCAGTACCGCCATGTCGACCACCTCGGTCATTTCGGCGGCGGCACCTTCGCCGTGGTGCTGGAGAAGCCGTCCGGATCCGCGCACGCCTGGCAGGCCATCATCCCGCAACTGGCCAGCGATGCCGTCGTCGAGCCCCTGGTGCTGCAGGGCCGGCGCATCCCCGTGGCGGTGCGCGTGGGCTGCGCGCTGCACCCGCACGACGCCGGCGACGCCACCGAACTGGTGCAGCATGCGGAGACCGCGCTGCTGTTCGCGCGTGCCGAAGGCGCCCCCGGCGCCCGTTTCAACCCGGCCATGAAGCGGCGCAGCGTGGGCAACCTGGAACTGGAGCACCGCCTGCGCTTCGCGCTGGAGCGCAACGAGTTCGAGCTGCACTACCAGCCCAAGGTCAACGTGGTCACGCGGCGCGTGCAGGGTGCCGAGGCGCTGCTGCGCTGGCGCAGCCCCGAGGAGGGACTGGTCATGCCGGAGAATTTCCTGCCCGTGCTCGAGTCCAGCGGGCTGATCGTGGACGTGGGCCACTGGGTGGTGCGCAAGGCGGCGCTGGACTGCGCTCGCTGGAAGCGCGACGGCCTGCCGCCGGTGCGCGTGGCGGTGAACATCGCGCCGGCACACCTGCGGCTGCCGGCCTTCGAGAATGACTTCATGGCCGAGGTGGGCGACTGGGGCAACCGCTACTGGGGCCTGGACATCGAGATCACCGAGGGCATGCTGCAGGAAGACAGCGGCGCGGAGATCAGGAAGCTCGAGCGCCTGCGCATGCAGGGCGTGCGCATCTCCATCGACGACTTCGGCACCGGCTATTCCTCGCTGAGCCGCCTGGCGGAACTGCCGGTGGACACCCTGAAGATCGACAGGCGTTTCATCTCGCAGATCGTGCGCAACCCCACCGGTGCGACGGTGGTGAAGACCGTGGTGTCGCTGGCGCGGGCCTTCAACATGACCAGCGTGGCCGAGGGCGTGGAGCAGCAGGAGCAGCTCGACCAGCTCTGGCACGTGGGCTGCGACCAGTCGCAGGGGTACCTGCACTGCCCGCCGCTGCCTGCGGACCAGTTCTTCGAGGTGGTGCGCAAGGGCAGGGGCGTGCTGATGCAGCCGCCCGAGCCCGAGCCGGATCCGGACGAGGCCGGGGAAGCCGCTACTGGCTGTCCAGCGCCTGCCCGGTGATGCCGCGGCCCTCCGGGCCGAGCAGCTTCAGGAATGGTCCCAGCAGCGTTTCCGGCAGCGGC
>QGUX01000158.1 GCA_003242275.1 Pseudomonadota bacterium
GCTTCGGACATTTCCATGAAGAATTGTATTTGCTTGAAGCGGGCGTAAAACCGGCCCCGTCGTACCAGCGCGCCCGGATCAGCCGCATGGTGGTACCATCCTTCAGTATCTGGTAGCGGTAGTACTGGCGCTGATCAGCCAGCTCTGTCGCCGTCGGATTCACCTTCTTCGGTACATAGAAGGTCTGGGCACTGGAGCTCAGGTCCTTGCTGCAGGACGTGAGTCGCGAAGTGTCTTCGCATACCTTCGTGTACGTGGCGTCATCCAGCCGCTCGACTTCGGTATTCTTGTCGTTCGCCGTCGCCCAGGGCTTGTAGGTCGTCCTGGGGTTGTAGGCAAGCGGATTCTTCGTATAAGCCGCATTTTCGATGCCCGGACTGGTATTGGACCACACCAGGCCCGTGTCGAGCTCCGTATCCTCCATGGACAGCGAATCGTCCAGGATGAAGATCACGTTCGGCGCCGGCTGCGTCACGCCGGTCTGCAGCGGCACGGACGGGAAGTCGACGGCATAGCAGGCCGCGTGCCACCAGGCGAGCCCGAAGACGAAGGCGCGCGTCAGGCGGCGCTGCCGCCAGTCAGGGCGTCGGGTTTCGGTAGAGGTCTGCATGGAATCACCGCGATTGCTGGGTTTCATGGATTACCAACCTGCCGGCTTCGGCACGGCGAACACGGATTGCAGGACGACGACCGCCCGGCCCTCGTCACCGCTGCGGGCCGTGATGCGGTAACGGAGTCCTTTCGGCCCCGAATAGCAGGGCGCGTCCGGATCGATCATCGCAGTCTCGCAAAGCTTCGTTTCGGTCATGTCGTCGGCCAGCAATTCGATCAGGAACTGGGGCGGCACGGCCAGGTCGCCGATCTCGAAGTTGTGCCCATGGCCATCATCGGCGTGATGCGCCTTGGCCCAGTTGTCCTCGTCCAGCCACGCCGCCAGCTTGGTGGGATCGGGCTTGCCGCAGTTGCCCTGGGCGTCGCACGCCCCCGCCGGCGGATTGGGCGTGTTGACCTCCAGCCACCGTTCGGCCTCGCGAAGCGCGGCCTCCGTGGCCTGGAACGCGAGGCTCCGGTCGTAGAGGTTCGCCGCCATGCGTTCCTGGATCACGGTGCCGCGCACGCTGGAGAGGATCAGCACCGTCATCACCAGCAGCAGCACCAGCGCCACGAACAGGATGGCGCCGCGCTGGCTGCGCATGGGCGCCGGATGTCGCTTCGAGGACTTCACAGCTTGTTCCTCAATGCAATCACATGCACCAGCCGGCGCTGGATCAGCTCGCCGTCGACGCTGCTGGTGCGCGTGTCGGCGGCTTCCATCACGAGCGCGACCTCGACGGCCGTCACCTCGGGCCAGCTCGCCGGCACGTCGTCCGGCTCGGCCTCGCCCCGGGTGAAATACCTGAATTGCAGGTCGGTGACGTCCGGAATGATCTCTTCGGGTTCGCCCATCGTCGGCCCGAGCCCGGCCGGATAGGTCAGCTGCCGGCGGAACAGCGAGGTCCCGCCACGGTCGTTCTTGCCCACGTACCATTCCAGCGCGCGCAGCCTGCTGATGATGGTGCCGGCCGGATAGGCCAATGCGGCGCCCGCGTTGTTGAAGTCGTCCGAGAGGTTCCCGTCGTCGGCTTCGTGCGTGATCGCGCCACCCGCCTTTCCGGCACTGAAGATGGTCAGGGGGAACGGCGTGCCCGGGAAGAACCCGCAGGCCGCCAGGATCTGGCCGGCCTCGATGGCACCAATGTTGTTGACCGCGAGTACGCCGGAAGAACTGTCCATCGGCGCCGTGGTCACTGCACCCGTGTCCTCGAAGTACTGCACCCGGATGGCGTCGGTGTCGGGTTCGGAGTCGGCGAAGGCGCCATCATCGAAGCCGGAGATGCCGGTTTCATAGCTCGTCCACCAGTTGACGTCATCCGACAGCATGTTGGCCACCTCCATGCGGAAGTCGCATGGATTGCCGCCGGCCTCGCGGATGTCGCGCGCCATCAGCTCGAAGGCCGTGCGCGCATTCTCCTGCAGCCGGCCCAGGCCCTCTGTGGCGCCGTGGACCCGCCGATTGCTGAGCAGGATGCCGAGCGCGGCGGCGCTCAGCACCAGCGAGATGAGCAGCGCCACCATCAGCTCGACGAGCGAGAAGCCCGCGATCCGCCGGCGCGGCGAAAGACCCGCATTGGAGCGATGGGCGCGCTTCACAGGATGGTCTCCGTGATGAGCTGCTGCGCCTCGGAACCACCCTCGGCGCGGGTGTCGTTCCACTGCACGATGATCGTGCACTGGCCGCCACCACGGCAATCGACGAACCCACAGGCACCGGGCCCCAGCGTCTCGTGCAGCTGTTCCAGCCAGTTGCGCTGGATGACCTCGGTTTCCGGCCGGTTCAGGGGATCGCAGGTCATCGGCTGGATGTCCAGCGTCGAGTTTGTCGCCTCGTCCCGGTTGGCGCGCAGGATCTCCAGATAGGAGTAGGTCTGGATCACCGCCTGGCTGCGCTCCATCGAGGACCCCGTGTTCCTCAGCGCCAGCGACTGCAGCGCGACGATGCCCAGCACGCCGATGGAAATGATCAGCATGGCGACGAGCACCTCGACCAGGCTGAAGCCCGCCTCCGCCTTCCGCACACTCATGGGCAAGTCCCCTCTCCGTCCCCCGCCGGGGTGATCGCGACCCGGCTGCCGGAGGAAATCTCCACCACGCGCCTGTTCTGCGCCGGCCGCTTCGTTTCCATGCACACGGTGATATCGCCGGCCACCAGCACGCCACCCTCGCGCGCCAGGCCGTCGGCGGCAAAGGTCACCTGCTCCAGTTCGGTGCTGACCTCGACCGGGCTCCTCACGGAAAAGCGCCGAAGCTGCCCATCGGGGCCGATGACCACCCAGTGGGGCTGGTTGCCGGCATCACAATCGTCCTCGGTGCTGGCGTTCTCCTTGGCCGTGCCGCAGAAGGTCACCCGGCTGTTGGATCGGATGGCTTCCGATCGCGCGAACTGGATGAGGGCCAGCAGCTCGTTCGACTGTGACGCCAGGCGGCTCGTATTGATGGTGCTCACGAACGAGGGCCCGGCCACGGCGGCCAGGATCCCGATGATGGTCAGGGTGACCATCAGCTCCACCATGGTGAAACCGGTCTGGGGCGTCTTCATGGGCCGTATCATCCCCACATCCACCGCCCGCACCAGTGCAGGCCGACGATCGGCGCATTTCGGCCGACAAGCGGCACAAAGTGAGACACGCGTCACACGGCGTCTGGACATATGCTGGCGGCGTTGACTTCTTCCGAGGCCGTGCCATGTCGCCGCGCCGTCCATGCGGATTCGCCCTGATCGACGCACTGGTCGCACTGCTGCTGCTGGCAGTGACGCTGGCCGGCGCCTGCACGACGCTGATCCACACCATGCGCGCCACGCACGAGGCGTTGCTGGTCACCCGCGCCGTCGACCTTGCCGCCGACCTGGCGGAGGAACTGCAGGACGCGACCTCGGCGACACAGGTGGGTGAAGCGCTGGAGTCATGGCGCTCGCGCATTCCCACCGTCCTGCCGACGACGGGCATGGCACCCGGAGAGATCGCGTCCCTCACACGCCCGCAGCCACCGGAAGGTAGCGGGGCGAGGGCGGGTGTCCTCGAGCTGACACTGAGGTGGCACGGCCCGCCGGGACGCGAGGCCGGGGAATTGCGTCTGCCGCTGCTGCTGGATGAGGCATTGTTCGCGGCAATTCAGCCAACACCGCCATAAATCCGGCGCCGCCGCTGGCGCGCATTCCATATCGTCGCTGTCAGCTCTGGTGGAGGATGATGTGGCGTCGCGCAGCAGACATTTCCCGGCAGGTCCGCGAATGCCCGCAGGCGGCCTCTCGCTCACGGAGCTGCTGGTCGCCGTTGCCCTGCTCTCCACCGCCACGGCGGGAGGCCTGGCCGCGTACACGCGGGCCGGCAGCTCGCGGCGTGAAGCGGCCATCACGCAGGAACTGCACGAGCGGGCGCAGTATGTGTTCGCGACACTGGAGCCGGAGCTCCAGATGGCGGGCTATTTCGGGGGCAGCCGCCGCCCCGCGCCCCTCGCTCCGGGGGACCTTCCTGCGTCCGCGACAGGGTGCGGCGAGCAGCTGGTGCGACGGCTCGACCTGCCCCTGCAGGCGTTTCGCGCCTGGCCGCTGTCCTGCGAGCCGCGAGGGGGCGGCGTCATCGACGGGACGGATGTACTGGCCATCCGCAGGCTCTCCGCGCGGCTGGCCGCGGCACCGGAACGCGGCCGTGCCCAATGGCTGGGCTCCGCGGCCGGGACCGGAGAGGGCTCACTGCACTGGTGGGGCGACGCGGACTGGACAGCCGGCGCCGCATCGCGGGGCGCGGAACTGCGCGACCTGATCGTGCGCGCGTACTACGTGGCGCGGGGTTCCGACGGCAATGCCGCGGTGCCGGCATTGCGCGTGAAGACCCTGACCAGCATCGCCGGCACGCCGGCATTCATCGACACGGAGGTGATGCAGGGTGTCGAGGACCTGCAAGTCGAAGTGCTGCCCGATGCGGCCGCGCCGCGGGCGGTGCGCATCCGCCTGCGCGTGCGCGCGGACACGGCCGCCCTGTGGGACGGCGTGCCGCCCACGCTGGAAGCCACGCGGCAGTTTCACCTGCGCAACGCGGCGGACTGACCGTGATGCGGCGGGCTGAATGCGGGACCCGGCCATGGCGGCGGCCGCCGTCTGGTGCGCGCCCGGGTTGCTCCGGCTTTGCCACCGCCACGGTGCTCGGCATGGTGGCGGTCATCGCCGTCCTCAGCGCGGGCGCATTGCAGGACGCGCTGTTCGGCGAGCAGCTGGCCGGCAGCCGGATGCTGCACCAGCGGGCCACGGCCCTGGCCGCCATCGGCCTCAGGGACGGCATGGCGCGCATCGGCGCAATGGAGGAGCCGGTCGCACTGGCCTACGCCCTCACGCCCCTGCCTTCCTCGCCCGAGAGCATCAGCGTGACCGTGCGCCACCTCGATGCGGGCGCCCTGCCGGCGGGATTCAGCAGCGACCTCTTCCAGGTGCACCACTTCGAAATCGAAAGCACGGGGCACGTGGCCCGCGGCATCCGCATGACGCAGGTGCAGGGCGTGGTGCGGGTGATGCGGCGGCCCGTGCCCGCGGAGGAAACCGGCATGGAATCCCCGGAGAACCCATGAGGCCGCGTTTCTGGCCGGGCATCCTTGTCTTGTGCGCCGTCGCCGCCGCCGCGCCTGCATGGGCGGACGGACCCGGCGGATGCCTGCCGAAGGGGTCGGTACCCCTCGTCGTCAGGATGGGTGATGCCCCTCCCGTCGCGGCCCTGCTCCAGGCCGGCCTCGAAGTGCCCCTCTCGGTGGTCGAAGCAGGCACCGGCCGGTTGCTCTGGTCCGCCGGGACGGATTCGGTCGTGCAGCGGTTCGACGGCCTGGACGCGCCGTTCACCGGCAGCCTGGCCGCGATCGACCTGGACGCGGACGGCCTGCACGACCGCATCTACGCGGGCGACATGGCCGCCCGCCTGTGGCGCTTCGACGTGCAGCATGGCGCGCCTGCCGGCGAGTGGCTCACCGGCGGAGTGTTCGCCGACTTCCGCAACGCGGAGGGACGCGGCTTCATCGCTCCGCCCGACATCTCCCTGTCCGCCCCGCCGGGCGCCACGGCCTGGCTGAACATCGCCCTCGGCACCGCCGCGCCCGGCAATCCGGCCGCGAACAACCGCCTCTACGTGCTGCGCGACCACGCGGTGTACGAGGCATGGTCCGCGCGGCAGAACGGGGACTGGCGCCCCGTGCGCGAGAGGGCCTTCAGCCGGTGCCGCCCACGCTGCAGGACATGGCCAGTGCCACCGCCCTGCCGCCCGACCAGCCCGGATGGTACGTCGCACTCGGCGGCGGACACGTGCTCACGCCCACGCTGACGGTGGCGCACCGGCTCGTGCTGGTCATCGCGGAAGCGGTGCCGCAGGACGGCCCGTGCGAGATATTCGCGCGCACCGGCACCCTCGACCTCGCACAGGCGCGGGTCATCCCCTCCGGAACGGAAGGCCAATGGCTCACCCGGCTGCCTCGCGCCATCGACATCGGCGCGCGCCTTCGCGTCGGTGCCGGACCGGGATCACCGGTCGCCCCCTGCACCCTGGGTGGTCAACAGGTGACCGGCTGCGAAGTGGACACCCGCCCGAGGAAGACCTGGTGGCGCAGGACGGACGCGGAGTGAGCTGCCGGGGCCTGCCTCGCTGCCGGGACTCACGCCTCGCGGCGGCCGGATTCACCCTCATCGAGCTGGTGATCGCGCTGGCCGTGGTGGCCATCCTCTGCGCCATCGCCTGGCCAGGCTACGGCGCGGTGATGCACCGTGCCCAGCGTACCGAGGCGCGCCTAGCGCTGCTGGACCTGCAGCACGCCGAGGAACGGCACTACATGCGCCACTTCGCCTACACCGATCGCCTGGAGGAGGCGACGTCCGCAGGCGGGCTGGGGAAAAGCGCACGGACCGCCACCGGCGCCTATGCGCTTTCCATCGCGCTGCGCGAGGACGGGCAGGGCTACGTGGCGCAGGCCATCGCCCATCCCCAGGGCAGGCAGGCGCGCGACTGGACCTGCGCCAGCTTCACCATGGACGAAACCGGGCAGCGGAGTGCCAGGGATGCGGACGGCCGCGATACGACAGCCGCCTGCTGGCGCTGATGCCCGGGCTGCCGCGAGCTATCCCGCCTTCGCGGCCCGCAGTGCCTTCGGCAGGCTGAACACCACCTTCTCTTCCCGGCCGACGATCTCGCGCGGTTCCTCACCGCCCCACGACCTCAGGCGTTCCACCACCTGCTGCACCAGCAGTTCGGGCGCCGAAGCTCCCGCCGTGACGCCCACCGCCCGCCGGCCCTCGAACCACCGGCGCTTCAGGTTGTCCGGGCCATCCACGAGGTAACCGGGGATGCCCGCGCGGTCGGCCAGTTCGCGCAGGCGGTTGGAGTTCGAGCTGCTGGCCGAACCGACGACCACCAGCACGTCGCATTGTTCCAGCAGCTTCTTCACCGCGTCCTGGCGGTTCTGCGTGGCGTAGCAGATGTCCTCGACGCGCGGCGCCTGCAGCTGCGGGAAGCGCCGGCGCAGCACCTCGACGATGGCCTGGGTGTCGTCCACCGACAGGGTGGTCTGGGTGACGAAGGCGAGCGTTTCCGGACGCGCCACCTCGAGCTTCTCGGCATCCTCGATGTCCTCGACGAGGTGGATTGAACCGCCGAACGAGGTGTCGAAGCGGCCCATGGTGCCCTCCACCTCGGGATGGCCGGCATGGCCGATCAGCACCACATCGCGCGCATCACGCGCATAGCGCGACACCTCCAGGTGGACCTTGGTGACCAGCGGACAGGTGGCGTCGAAGACGTTCAGCCCCCGTCGGCGGGCCTCGATCTCGACGGCGCTGGAGACGCCGTGCGCGGAGAAGATCACCGTGGCGCCGTCGGGCACCTCGTCCAGTTCCTCGACGAAGCGCGCACCGAGGCCGCGCAGGCGGTCCACCACGTGGCGGTTGTGCACCACCTCGTGGCGTACATAGATCGGTGCGCCGAACAGCTCCAGCGCCCGCTCGACGATGTCGATGGCACGGTCCACGCCTGCGCAGAAGCCCCGTGGACTGGCCAGCAGGATCCGCATCCCGCCGCTCACGGCACCCTGCCCCTGGCCACCTGCCGCTCGCGGCGCCACTGGCGCAGCGCGTCGAGCAGGATGCAGCCGGCGCCGACGGTGATGCAGCTGTCGGCCACGTTGAAGGCGGGAAAGTAGGCATTGCCCCAATGCGCGGCCACGAAGTCGACCACGTAGCCGTGGCGGATGCGGTCGATGGCATTGCCGACCGCACCGCTGGCAATCAGCATCAGCCCCGCGCCCTGCAGGTACTGGCCCTGCGCCCGCATCCGGCGCAAGGTCCACAGGATCACCGCGGTGACCAGCAGCGCGAACACCGTGAATGCCCAGCGCTGCCAGCCGCCGGCGCTGGCCAGGAAGCTGAAGGCGGCGCCGGTGTTGCGCGCATGCACGATGTCGAGCACCGGCAGCACACGGATCGACTCGTGCAGCGCCATCGAGTGCGAAATGACGGCCTTGGTGACCTGGTCCAGCACCAGCATCACCGCCCCCAGCGGCCACCAGGCGAGGCCGGAGCGGCGCAGGGGCAGTGACTTCTCAGACATGTCGTCGGACCTCGGGTTGACCGGAGATGTTGCCGATGCAGCGCCCGCACAGCTCCGGATGCTCCGCATGGCTGCCCACGTCGGGCACGCGGTGCCAGCAGCGCACGCACTTGGCA
>QGUX01000159.1 GCA_003242275.1 Pseudomonadota bacterium
CGACGCACCGCGTCGGTGCCTGCTGCGACTGTGTCCGCGGTGCACCGCTGTTGGCGGGTTCGGAGACCCCTGTGGCCCGACACTACATGGACCGCAGCGCCTGGGTGGCCGCCGCGCAGCGTGCGCACCAGGCCATCGAGAAGTACGACGGTGCGCCGGCGGTGCGCGACGCGCTGCGCATCATGATCCACTGCTACCGGCAGCTGGGCTACGCCGAGCTGGCGCAGAACACCGAGCGGGTGTTCCAGGAGAACTTCCCCGGCGAGTCCACCGAGCTCGGCGAGCGCAGTCGCCGCTGGTGGCAGTTCTGGCAGGTGAGCTGAACCACTCCGCCACGCGCGCAAATGCAAGAGGCCCCGCTGGACGGGGCCTCTTTTTTTCCTTCTCCGGTCCCCCTTCCCCTGCGGAGAAGTCCGGGGACGAAGACTGGCCTGGCCGGGAGTGCTGGCCAGGACCAGTCCCCGTCCACGTTGGGGGACAGGGCCAGGCCGCGGCTCAGAACCGCAGCTTGACGTTCATGAAGTAGCGGCGGCCGAGCACGTCGTAGAGCGACGCGACCGTGCTGCCCGAACCGTTGTAGGTGCGGGTGCCGCCCCCGTTGATCGCGGGGATGTTGACCACCTGCCCGGCGCCGTAGCGCTCCGGATCGCGGTCGAACAGGTTGTCGATGCCGATGCCCACGGCCAGCCTGCTGTTGACGTTGAAGTTGCCCACCAGGCCGAACATGTCGTACGCGCCCGCGCCCTGCACGATGGTTTCGGGGTCGGTGGCGTAGTTGGCATGCCTGATGGCCGGCAGGTGACGCCAGTTCAGCGCCAGGTCCCAGCCCGAGTTGGCATAGCGCAGCGTGGTCACCGTGCGCCAGTCGAACAGGCCGCCGCGGTTCATGGTGCCGGCGTAGTCCACCGTGGCGCCACCCGCGTACTCCTGCGCCTCGAACTTGAACAGCTTCGTGTACGACACGTTCACGCTCAGCGCGCCCGGCACCGACGGCAGGCCCAGGTCGGCCATCTGCGCGCGCCAGTTCAGCGAGGCGTCGATGCCCGAGGTCTCCTGCGTGCCGGTGTTGGCGTAGGTGGAGCGCACGAACGACGCGGCGCCGGTGACCTCGTCACGCACGATGTTCTGGCACACCCCGTTCGGGTCGTTGAACGAGTAGGTGGGGTTGCTGGTGCCGGAACGGTTGAAGCACAGGTCGTAGGTGGTCTGCGCGCTGACCTGCGTGACCGCGTCGCTGATCTTCACCGAGTACCAGTCCACCGCCAGCGTGCTGGCCGACAGCAGCGGATGCGTGAACGGCGAGCGGATCACCGCGCCCAGCGTCCAGGTCTTGCCCTCCTCGCTGCGCAGGTTCCGGTTGCCGCTGGTGACCTGCAGCTGCACGCCGTCGCCGCGCCCGCCGAGGTAGCCGTTCGGGTTGGCGCTGAAGTCCGACGTCGTGTTGCCGATGATGGCCTCGCACAGTGCCTGCGCCGCCGCCCGGTTGGGGTTGTCCGGGTGGTTGCCCCAGCGTGCGGTGGTGTCCGAGCGGCACGGATCCGGCGTGTTCAGCGTCACCGCCGTGCTGCTGGCGTCGAGGAACAGCTCGTTGATGTTGGGTGCGCGGTTGGCGAGCTGGTAGCCGCCACGGAAGCGCAGCCAGTCCACCGGCGAGTAGCTGAACAGCGCCTTCCAGGTGGGCACGTTGCCGGCGGTGCCGTAGTCGGAGTAACGGTAGCCCAGCTCCAGCTCCAGGTTCTGCACGCCCGGCAGGCCCCGCAGCAGCGGCACCAGCAGCTCGCCGTAGATCTCCTCGACACGGGTCTCGCCCAGCACGTTGGCCTGGCCGAAGGAGCCCACCACCGAGTCGATGATGTTGCTGCGGTCGCGGGTGGCGTCCGGCATGTACTGGAACCTGTTGTCGCGCCGGGTCACGCCCACCGCCGCACGCAGCTCGCCGGCCGGCAGGTCGATGAGCTTGCCCTGCGCCGTCGCCTCGATGATGTCCTGCGTCAGGCGCGTGCGGTCGGTGTAGTTGCCGCGCAGCGCGTCGATGCAGTCCTGCGTGAGCTCGAACTCACCGAAGATCGGCAGGCCGCTGGTGCAGTTGAGGCTGGTGGATGCCGGCCCGGCGATCGCCGCGCCGCGGCCGAAGTTCGGCGCGCCGGCGAGCGCGCGCCAGCGCTCGGTGGACACCCAGCCGATGTAGTCGAGGTCGGTGCGGGTGGCGCCGTGCGAGGCATAGGCATCCCAGGTCCAGTCGCCGAAGGGCAGCGTGCCGCGCAGGCCGGCCAGCACCTGGTACAGCGTGGTGGCGTTCTCGATGGTGCGCGGCGGCAGGAAGTCGAAGGTGCCGCCCAGCGCCCAGTTGGAGCCGGCGCCCCGCACGGGAATCTCCTCGCCGGTCACCGGGTCGAACTGCCGGTCCGGCCGGCTGCCCTCGGGAAGCTGCCAGGCGTAGTAGTTGGTGCCGCGGGCATCCAGCAGCGCCGCCAGCTCCGGCGACACGGGAAAGGCCTGCGAGCGGGTGCAGCCGCCGGTGGCCGGGCAGTCGAGGCCATAGGCGCCGCCGGCCACGTACTCGGGCCGCGTGGTCACGCCGTCGTCCATCAGCGACGGGCCGTAGACCTGGTCGCCGTGCGGAATGGACGCGGCGAAGCCGCCCACCGCGCCGGTGGGCTGCAGCACTTGACGGTTCCTCGTGTTGACGAAGTTGACCTGCGAGTACGCCTCGATGTGGTCGTTGAACGGGAAGTTGGCCTTGCCGAACAGCGAGTAGCGCGTCAGCGGGCTGGAGTAGCGCAGGTCGGTGTTGGTCTGCATCAGCGTGCCGGTCGGCGTGATGCGGTAGTCGAGGCTGTCGCTGCCCGTGCTGGGCACCGCGCCGATGCCGCCGCCCTCGCTGCGGTAGAGGGTGCCGTCGCGGTTGATCATGAAACCGTTGGGACTGTTGCCCAGCGGCACGTTGGTCATGTAGCCCGGGCGGTCCGGGAACAGCGCATTGGCCGCGGCCTGCAGCGAGGCGATGTCGTCGGTGAACATGCCGCCCGGGTTGGTGGTGACGGCCTCGAACGAGAAGCCGTTCATGCGGCCGTTGGAGGCGGTGGGCGTGTTCGGGTCGTGGATGGAGTTGCGGTAGAAGGGCCGGTCCATGGCCAGCACCTCGCCGCGCTCGCTCCACTCGATGCCCAGCATGGCGTTGCCGGAGCGGCCGATGCCCGTGCCCAGCAGCAGGCTGACGCGGTTCTCCTCGCCGTCGCCGTGTTCGGTGATGCCGGTGCGGAACTGCAGGTCGATGCCCTCGAAATTGCTCTTCAGCTTGAAGTTGGTGACGCCGCCCAGCGCGTCGGCACCGTACACGGCCGAGGCGCCGCCGCTGATGATCTCGACGCTCTCCAGCGCCGAGGAAGGAATCGAGTTGGTGTCGATGACCAGCGTGGAATTGGCCGGCTGCGCGCGGCGGCCGTCCACCAGCACCAGCGTGCGGTTGGAGCCCAGGCCGCGCATGTTCACGGTGGAGATGCCCGGCGTGCTGGTGGCGTCGGGGAACACGTTGCCGGTGTTGAACTGCGTGTTGGCCGGCACGAACTGCGGCAGCTGGTTCAGCACCGACTCCACCGCCAGCGTGCTCGACTCCTCGAACACCTGCGCCTCGACGGTCACGATCGGGCTGGCGGCCTCGAGGTCACGGCGCACGATGCGCGAGCCGGTGACCTGCACCTCCTCCAGCTCGGCCACTTCGTCCCCGGCAGCCCCTTCCGCAGCAAGCGCCGGCTGCGCCCCACCGGCCCCGACGGCCAGCGCGACCGCGACGGCGACGCGCCAGGCCGGATTCGACCGGTCAGCAGGCGAACCGCCCGCTCCGGCGACACGAATTCTCCGCATTTGCAAATCCCCTCGTTATGAAGTTTTCTCGGGGCGCAAGATCCCAGTCCGCGTCCGCCTGATGGCGCGCAGATTGCCCCTTCCCCTGCGTAGACGATCCAGCGGCGGTTTTCCGCCATTCCCCGCGGAAAAAACCTCGCATCCAGGTTGAGCGCGGCCGCGCGGCGCGCCTATAGTGCCGGGGTCTCGTGAGGGGGATCAGCGTGGTCTGATGAGCAAGCGCCTGCAGAATGGCGTGGAGTCGGTCTATCTTGCCTGCCGCGGCATGCTTGCCCGTGCGGTGCGCAGGATCGTCGACCGGCACGATGTCGAGGATGTGCTGCAGGAAGCCTTCGTGCGCAGCTTCGAAGCCGAGGGTCGCCAGGGCATCCGCGATGCGCGCGCCTTCCTGCTGCGCACCGCGCGCAATGTGGCGCTCGACCATGTGACCAGCGCGGGCTACCGCCGCACCGGGTCTCTCGACAGCCTGGAAGAGGAACAGTTCATCGACGAAGGCGCGCCGGTGGAGGCGCAGGTGGATTCCGAGAAGCGCTTCCTCGCGTTCTGCGAGGCGGTGGGCAGCCTTCCGGAGCAGTGCCAGCGCGTCTTCGTATTGAAGAAGGTCTACGGATTGTCACAGCAGGAGATCGCATCGAAGCTCGGCATCGCCGAGAGCACGGTCGAGAAACACATTGCAAAGGGCCTTCTGCTCTGCAGCGAACGCATGGCCCAGGGAGCACGGTCCGCTTCGCGCAGGACGGCGCAGTTGTCATGAACGTCACCGACTTTCCGGACCTCGATCGCGCCCGCGAGGAGGCAGCGCAGTGGATCGCGCGCCTCGACCGCGGCCTCTCGCCCGCCGAACGCGAGGAACTGAAGTGCTGGCGCGAGGCCAGCCCGGCCAATGCGCGCGCGCTCCGGCAGCTCTCGGAACTGTGGCAGGAACTGGACGTGATGAAGGTGCTGGCGGACGTGTTCCCCGGGGGCCTGCAGGAGCCCGCGGCCCTGCACGCCGCCGCACCAGCCCCTGCCCGCCCCTGGGCGCGGGCCATGGCCGCCGGCGTGGTGGCGGCGCTGGTGGTCACCGGCGCGGCGGTGTGGTTCAACCACGGCGCGCGGACGGTCACGACCACGCTGCGCGCCGCCGTGCAGTCGTTCGAATCGGCGCTGGGCGAGCAGCACACCTTCCCGCTGGCCGACGGTTCGCAGCTCGAGGTGAATACCGATTCGCTGGTGGAGGTGGTGCGGCTCGATGACGCCGTGCGCGAGCTGCGCCTGGCGCGCGGCGAGGCCCTGTTCAGCGTGGCGCATGATCCGCGCCGGCCCTTCCGCGTCGCCGTCGGCACGCACACCGTGGAGGCGGTGGGCACCGCATTCGACATCCGCCTGCACAAGGACGGCGCCATCGACGTGCTGGTCACCGAGGGCCGCGTGCGGCTGCTGTCGGGCGGGACGCCGGCCGGCCTGCTGGAGCACGGCCAGGCGATGCACATCGGCATCGACGGCACCACGCGCGTGACGCGCCTCGACGAGGAGGAGATGACCGCCCGGCTGGCCTGGCGCCGCGGCATGATCGAGTTCCGCGGCCAGCCGCTCGCGGAAGCGCTGGCGGAGTTCTCCCGCTACACACCGGTGCGCTTCGAGGTCACGGACCCGGCCGCGGCGCGCATTCCCATCGGAGGAACGGTGCCGGCGGGAGACGTGGAATGGCTGCTCGAGGCCCTGCGGACCAATTTCGGCCTCGAGTCGTCCCGTGGCCCAGACGGCGGCATCAGGATCACGCCGCAGCGCTGAGCCAGCCGACAAGATCCGGCGGGCCTTTGGGGGGTGGCGCCGCATCCTGTGGGCAGTGGCTCTGGCGCTGTCGGCCGCGCCCGCCCTCCCCGCCCAACGCTACTTCGACGTGCCGGCGGGCCCGGCCACCCAGACCGTCACCCGCTTCGCGCAACAGGCCGGCGTGCCGGTGCTGTTTCCCTATGCCCTGCTGCAGAACCGCAGCACGCGGGCGCTGCGCGGCCGCTACGAGGTCCACGAGGGATTGCAGCGCCTGCTGCGCGGCTCGGGGCTGGTGGCCTCGGTGAGCGGCCGCGGCCAGCTCACCATCCGCCTTGCCGATCCGCCACCCTCCGCGCCCGAAGAGCCGCGGCCCGAGCCGTCCGTCCTCCGTGACCTGGGCGAGAACGAGGCGCTGCCGGAAGTCGAGGTGACCGGCACGCGCCTGGCGCGCGACGGCATGACCACGCCCACGCCGGTGGCGGCGCTGTCGCGCGTGGAGCTCGACGAGCTCGGCCCGACCACGCTGATGGATGCCCTGGCGCAGCTTCCCCACTTCCTGAACAACGACACGCCGCAGACGCAGTCCTTCGGCACCTCCGGGGCGGCGGGCGCCAGCTACCTGAACCTCCGGGGCATCGGCACCATCCGCACGCTGGTGCTGCTGGATGGCCGGCGGCTGGTGCCCTCCACGCGTTTCGGCACCGTCGACGTGGCGTTGTTCCCGCGCAGCCTCGTCGAGCGGGTCGAGGTGGTCACCGGCGGCGCCTCGGCCAGCTACGGTTCGGATGCGGTCAGCGGCGTGGTGAACGTGATCCTGGACAGGGATTTCACCGGCCTGCGCACGCATGCTCAGGCCGGCCTCGCCGATGCGGGCGACTTCGGCAACTTCGAGGCCGGCGTGACCTTTGGCACGCGGCTGGGCGGAAACTCCTCGCTGCTGCTCTCCGGCGAGGTCTTCCGCGCGGACGGCATCCGCGGCTACAACAGCCGCAGCTGGTACCGTGGCCAGGCGGCGATCCCCAATCCGGATCCGGGCGGGCCGGCCGAGATCATCGTCGAGAACGCGCGTGCCACCACCTACACCTTCGGCGGCCTGATCACCTCCGGCCCGCTGGCCGGCATCGAGTTCCTGGAGGGCGGCGTGCCGGCGCCCTTCCAAGTCGGTGAACACTACACCCGCACCGCGCAGTCCGGCGGCAGCGGCGGCAATCCCGCCGACGAGCACGTGTGGCTGCTGCCCGACCAGGAGCGGCTGTCCGCCTTCGCCCGCTTCACCACCCGGCCCACCTCGGCCACCTCGGCCTTCCTGCAGGTGCTGGCGGGCCGCACGCGCAACAGCTTCGGCAAGGAACCGCCGGCGCTGTGGGGCGCGTGGGAAGCCACCATCTACGACGACAATGCCTTCCTGCCCGAGAGCATCCGCGGCGAGATGGCCGCCCTCGGCGTCACCTCCTTCCGCTTCGGCCGCGCCGCCTCGCGCGGCGAGCTGGGGAATACATCGGCGCGGCTCGGCTCCGCTCTCGTCACCGCCACCGCCGGGGGCGAATGGCACCTGCCCGGCTGGAGCCTGGAGGGCTATTACCAGTACGGCCGCAACCACTCCGTCATCGACTACGACGAGATCGTGCGCCTCGACCGTGTCTACCGGGCGCTGGACAGCGTCATCCACCCCGGCACCGGCGAGCCCGTCTGCCGCTCGACGCTGGCCTTTCCCGACGACGGCTGCGTGCCGCTGAACCTGTTCGGGCCCTGGTCCGTGTCGCCGGAGGCGCGCGCGTGGATCATCGAGGGCGACACGCGGCAGGTGCAGGACGTCGAGGAACAGGTGGCCGAACTGACCGTGCGGGGCGATACGCCCTGGCGCACCGTCGCGCCGGTGAGCGTGGCCGCCGGCGTGTCGTGGCGGCGCGAGGCCGTGGATGCATGGGCGCCGCGCCACCCCTCCTCGCTCGAGGGCCTGACGGTGCCGCCCGCCGAGACCCAGGGCTACCGCGGCCTGCCGGCGGCTTACGTCAACAACGACAACATCTTCGAACGGACCTCCCTCACCACCCTGGAGGGCAGCTACGACGTGCACGAGGTGTTCGGCGAGGCGCTGGTGCCACTGCTGCGTTCGCTGCCGCCGGCGCGGCGGCTCGACCTGCACCTGGCCGTCCGCGGCGCGCGCTACAGCGGCAGTGGCACCATCGGCGCCTGGCGCACGGGGCTGGACTGGGAGATGCTGCCGTCGCTGCGGTTGCGCGCCACGCGCTCGCGCGACATCCGCGCCGGCAGCCACTCCGACCGCTACGACTTCAGCTCGGTCGGCATCACCATCGTGGACCGCGTGCTGGAGAACGATCCCATCTACGCCGTGGTGGGTGACCGACGCGGCAACCCGCAGATCGAGCCGGAACGCGCCGACACCACCACCGCCGGCATCGTGCTGCGGCCCGGCTTCGCGCCCGGGCTGTCGCTCGCCACCGACTACTACGACATCAAGGTGCACGATGCGATCGCCCTTTACGGCGTCCAGAACATCATCGACGGCTGCGCCGGCGGTGATGCGAACCTGTGCGCGCTGATCGAGCGCGACGAGGAGAACGGGCTGATCAGGCGCGTCAACAACGTGGTGCTGAACATCGCCGGGGCGCGCTCGCGCGGCATCGACCTGGAGCTCT
>QGUX01000359.1 GCA_003242275.1 Pseudomonadota bacterium
CCGCCCGCCAACAACGCCAACGTGGACGTCCCGCTCACCGCGCTGGGGCGGCGCGAGCTGCACTTCCGCGGGGGTACCGGCGAGCCGAAGCAGTGGCCCTCCATCCTGCCGATGTGGTTCGACTACTCCAACCCGGTGAGCGGCCGCGTGCCCGAGTATTTCCAGGAGAACTGCGCGCTGTGCACGCTGCGGCCGGACCTGCGCCTGGACCGCAACGGCTACCAGGAGCCGCCGGACATGCCGCGCGCCAACCGCTCGCCCTGAGCACGGCTGCGACTTGGCCAGGGGCCGGCCGCCGGCGTTGGCCAGGCCGCCCCCGGTACCCAGCGTCAGTCGCGTGCACATCAGCCACACGCCGATGGCTGCGGCCAGCGCCAGGTTCCATGGCCGCGACACGCCGCCGCCTCGTTCATCGGGCCAGATGGTGGCAAGGCATGCCCGCCTGTCTGTCGTGTCGCGGCAGGCCTCCCTGGAGGCCTGCGCCGTCATGCCCTCCTCGGTGGCCGTCCTACGGAATGCCGCGGAATCGTCGGGGCAGCAGCACCGGCGCTGCGGAGGCAAGCTGCGGGCATGGCGCGTGTGCTCTATGTGCTCGGCGGACCGCTGATCTGGCTGGCGAACCTGCTGCTGCTCGCCCTGGCCGATGCGCGCGGCTGCGTGCCCGATGCGGCGGTGGTGGGCATACAGTCCGGCGCGGCCGCGGGCTGCATCGCGCTGCTGTACCGGGCGCTTTCCGGCGTGCGCGATCCCGCCAGTGCCGGCAACGAGCACCTGCGACTCACCCATTTCATCGCCGGTGGCGTGACCGTGCTGTCGATGGTGGCCATCGGCATGACGGCGCTGCCGTCAGCGCTGATGGCGGCCTGCGGATAGGGCTGCAAGGAGGTTCCCATGCCGGAGCGCGAGGGCCGCAATGCCGCGGACGTGCTGGTGAAGACCCTGCTCGAGTGGGATGTGGACACCGTGTTCGGCCTGCCGGGAGATGGCATCAACGGCCTGGTGGAGGCCCTGCGCACCCACCAGCACCGCATCCGCTTCATCCAGGCCCGCCACGAGCAGGCGGCAGCCTTCATGGCGTGTGCACATGCCAAGTGGACCGGCCGCCTGGGTGTGTGCCTGGCGACCACCGGGCCGGGCGGCATCAACCTGCTCAACGGCCTGTACGACGCGCGCTTCGACCGCGCCCCGGTGCTGGCCATCACCGGCCTGCCGTACCACGACCTGGCGCGCACCGACACCCAGCAGGACGTGGACCACACGCGCCTGTTCCAGGACGTGGCGGAGGTGTCCATCGCCATCCACGGTGCGCAGCACATGAAGGGCAGCGTGTCGCTGGCTTGCCGCACCGCGCTGGCCCGCCGCGGCGTGGCGCACGTGGCCGTGCCGGTGGATGTGCAGGAAGAGACCCTGGCGGAGGACGAGCCCTCGCCGCGCCACAGGGTCGAGCCCTCGGCCACGCTGGCGGCAGCGACGTTGGTACCCGACGAGGGCGCCATCACCGAGGCGGCGCGCATCCTCAACGGCGGCGCCCGCGTCGCCATCCTCGCCGGCCAGGGGGCATGGCATGCGGCCGACGTCCTGCTGCGCACCAGCGAACTGCTGGCCGCGCCCATCGCCAAGGCCCTGCTGGGCAAGGACGTGCTGCCCGATGTGCATCCATCGGTCAGCGGGGGCGTGGGTTACCTTGGCGCGCGCCCTTCGCAGCAGGCCTTCGCGGCTTGCGACACACTGCTGATCGTGGGTTCGGGCTTCCCGTACACCGAGTACTACCCCGCGCCGGGGCAGGCGCGGGTAGTGCAGATCGACCACGACGCGGCGCGCATCAGCCTGCGCTATCCCGTGGACGTGGCCATCGTCGGCGACGCGCGGGCCAGCCTGGAGCGTCTCAACGCCGCGCTCACCCCCAGGACCGACAATGCCTTCCTGCAGCAGGTGCGCCGCTGGAAGGAGCAATGGCTGGCCGCGCTGGCGGCCGGCGCGCGCCGTCCCGGCGAGCCGATGAAGCCGCAGCGGGTGGTGTACGAGCTCGACCGCTGCCTGGCCGACGACGCCATCGTCGCCACCGACTGCGGCCACAACACCGGCCTGGCCGCACAGTATCTGCAGGTCCGCGGTACCCAGCGCTTCGGTGTGTCGGGCACGCTGGCCTCGATGGGCGGCGGACTGCCCTATGCCATCGC
>QGUX01000160.1 GCA_003242275.1 Pseudomonadota bacterium
CCCTTACCTTTTGGTGTTGGCTGGGCCGGGTGTGGGCGCTGGTGGTGTCCCGCCTCGCCCCCCCTTTCCGCCCCGGGGGGGACGGGTTGCCCGGCGCGTGCTGGCCCGCGCGTTCGGCGTGTATGCCGTGATGATCGGCATCGGCGCGGCGCAGGGCGGCACCAATCCCCTCAGGCCCCTGCAGGGCGCCGAGGCGCGGGTGGAGCTGCCCTTCGAGCGCATCAAGTCGGTCGAGGACCTCAACGCCCGCGTCGCCGCCGCGGTGGCCGAGGGCAAGACCGTGATGCTCGACTTCTATGCGGACTGGTGCGTGTCCTGCAAGGAAATGGAGCACTACACCTTCCCGAAGCCGGGCGTGCGCGAGGCGCTGGCCAACACGGTCTGGCTGCAGGCCGACGTCACCGCCAACGATGCCACCGACCAGGCACTGCTGAAGCACATGGGCGTGATCGCCCCGCCGACCATCGCGTTCTTCGGCAGGGACGGGGCCGAAAGGCGCAGTTTCCGCGTGGTGGGCTACATGAAGGCGGAAGAATTCGCGCCCCTGGTCCGCTCGGCGCTACAGTAGCGCCATGAACAAGGCCGTGCTGATCATCCCCGCGGTGGCCGTCGCCGCGGTGTTCGGGGTGCTTGCGCAGCGCTGGGTCGCCGACCGCGGGGCCGTCGATGCCGTCGTGGCCGATGCGCCGCTCGTCACCGGCGCCGAGGCCACCCCCTCGGCCACCGAGGAACCGGCGCCGACCGTGCCCGACACCCTGCCTTCCTTCGCGCTGGCCGACACCGAGGGAAAGATGCGCTCGCTGGCGGACTGGGCCGGCCGGCCGCTGATGATCAACTACTGGGCCACGTGGTGCGCCCCCTGCCGCCGCGAGATCCCGCTGCTGAACCAGCTGCGCGCGGAAGGGCTGGCGCCCAGGCTCGAGGTCATCGGCATCGCAGTGGATTTCCGCGAGGACGTGCTGGCATACGCCCAGGAAACCCCCATCCACTACCCGTTGCTGATCGGCGAGGAGGACGGCCTCGCTGCCGTGCAGGCCGTGGGCATGCAGCCGGCCTTTCCCTTCACCGTGTTCGCCGACAGCCAGCAGCGCATCCTCACCGTGAAGGTGGGCGAACTGCACCGCGACGAGGCCGAACTGATCCTGGGACAGCTGGCCGCCGTGGACGCCGGCACCCGCACCCTGCCGGAGGCCCGGGCCCTGGTCGATGCGGGCCTCAAGGCGCTGGCCGCCCGCCGGGCGGCCGCCGAGGCCGCAACCGCCGCCAGCGCGGGCTGATTTCGCCAATTTCGAGAAAATCGCAGCAAACTTCCGCGATTTGCGGTTAAATGCCGCCTTCTGTCAACACGCCGACTTCGAAATGCCGCGGCTTCTGCTGCTGAATGGTCCCAACCTGAACCTGCTGGGCACCCGTGAACCGGGACTTTACGGTGCCGAGACGCTCGACGCCATCGTCGCGCGCACCACCGCCCTGGCCCGGGAGCTCGGCCACGAGCTCCTGGCGCGGCAGAGCAATGCCGAGCACGAACTGGTCGAGGCCGTGCAGAAGGCGCCCTCGGATGGGGTGGCCTTCATGGTCCTGAACCCCGGCGCCTTCACCCACACCAGCATCGCGCTGCGCGATGCCATCCTGGGGGTGTCGTTGCCGTTCATCGAGGTGCACCTGTCGAACGTGCACGCCCGCGAACCCTTCCGCAGGCATTCGTACTTCTCCGACATCGCCGTCGGCCAGATCGTCGGCCTGGGCCCGCTGGGCTACGAGCTGGCGGTGCGTGCCGCCGCCGCGCGCCTGGCCGCGCGCTGAAGAATCTTCCGCTTTTCCTGGAGCCCGTATGGACATTCGCAAGGTCAAGAAACTGATCGAACTGCTGGAGGAATCCGGCATCGCCGAAATCGAGATCAAGGAGGGCGAGGAGGCCGTCCGCATCAGCCGCGCCCCCACCGGGCCGGTGGTGCCGCAGTTCTACAGCGCGCCGGTGCAGGCCGCCGCACCGGCCCCCGCCCCAGCGGCCGCAGCGGCCCCCGCCGCGGCACCGGCCGCGCCGGCTGCGCCGGCCCGCCGCAAGGACGATGCCAACTACGTCACCGCACCGATGGTGGGCACCTTCTATGCCGCGCCCTCGCCCACGGCCAAGCCCTTCGTGCAGATCGGCGACACGGTCAAGGAAGGCGACGTGCTGTGCATCATCGAGGCGATGAAGATGATGAACCAGATCGAGAGCGACCGCGCCGGCAAGGTCACCGCCATCATGGTCAAGAACGGCGAGCCGGTGGAGTTCGGCCAGCCGCTGTTCGTCATCGAGTAAGTCCCCCTCCTCATGCTCGAAAAAGTCGTCATTGCCAACCGCGGCGAGATCGCGCTGCGCATCCTGCGCGCCTGCCGCGAGCTGGACATCAAGACCGTGGCGGTGCACTCCACGGCCGACAACAACCTGAAGCACGTGCTGCTGGCGGACGAGACCGTGTGCATCGGCCCGCCGCCCTCGCCGGCCAGCTACCTGAACATGCCGGCCATCATCAGCGCGGCGGAGGTCACCGACTCGGTGGCCATCCACCCCGGCTACGGTTTCCTGTCCGAGAACGCGGACTTCGCCGAGCGCGTGGAGAAGAGCGGCTTCATCTTCATCGGCCCCAGGGCCGAGACCATCCGCCTGATGGGCGACAAGGTGTCGGCGATCAAGGTGATGAAGGAGGCCGGCGTGCCCTGCGTGCCCGGTTCCGACGGGCCGCTGGGACAGGACCCGGACGAGAACCTGCGCATCGCGCGCGAGATCGGCTATCCGGTGATCATCAAGGCCTCGGGCGGCGGCGGCGGCCGCGGCATGCGCGTGGTGCACGCGGAGGCGGCGCTGCTGAACGCCATCAACATCACCCGCCAGGAGGCGCAGGCGGCCTTCGGCAACCCGCAGGTCTACATGGAGAAGTTCCTGGACCGCCCGCGCCACATCGAGTTCCAGGTCATCGCCGACAACCACGGCAACGTGGTGCACCTGGGCGAGCGCGACTGCTCGATGCAGCGCCGCCACCAGAAGGTGATCGAGGAGGCGCCCGCGCCGGGCCTGGACCCGAAGGAGCGCGAGCGCATGGGCGAGCGCGTGGTGGAAGCCTGCCGCAAGGTGGGCTACCGCAGCGCCGGCACGCTGGAATTCCTCTACCAGGACGGCAGGTTCTACTTCATCGAGATGAATACCCGCATCCAGGTGGAACACCCGGTGACCGAGATGATCACCGGCATCGACCTGGTGAAGACGCAGCTGCTGGTGGCCGCAGGCGAGAAGCTGCCCTTCGTGCAGAAGGACATCCGCTTCCACGGCCATGCGCTGGAATGCCGCATCAACGCCGAGGATGCGAAGACGTTCATGCCCTCGCCGGGCACCATCACGCGCTGGCATGCGCCGGGCGGCCCGGGCATCCGCGTCGACAGCCACATTTACTCCGGCTACGCGGTGCCGCCGCACTACGACTCGATGATCGGCAAGCTGATTGCGCACGGCGACACGCGCGAGACCGCGATCGCGCGCATGCGCAATGCGCTGGCCGAGATGGTGATCGAGGGCATCAAGACCAACACCGCCCTGCACCAGGAGATCCTGAGCCACCAGGCCTTCCGCGAAGGCGGCCTCGACATCCACTACCTGGAGCGGCGCCTGGGGCTGAAGTAGCCCGGCGGGTGATGTCCGGCTACCTCGCACTGACGGTGGAACTGGACGGCCGCGACCCGGCGGCCGCGGAGGAGGCCGCGTTCGGGGCGGGCGCGGTGTCGGTGACGCTCACCGACGCGGTGGACGACGCCATCCTCGAGCCGGCGCCGGGCGAGGTGCGGTTGTGGCCGCGCACCGTGCTGCAGGCGCTGTTCCCGGCCGGACAGGCCGGGCCCGAACTGATCGTGGCGCTGGCGGCCGCGCTGGACATGCCCGCCGAGGCCATCCGCGTCGAACACGTGGCCGACCGCGTGTGGGAGCGCGAGTGGCTGAAGGATTTCCATCCCATGCGCTTCGGGCGCCGCCTGTGGGTGGTGCCGCGCCACGCGGACCCGCCGCAGGATGCGGATGCGGTGGTGGTGCGGCTCGACCCCGGCCTGGCCTTCGGTACCGGCACGCACCCGTCCACGGCGCTGTGCCTGGCCTGGCTGGACGCGCATCTCTCGCCCGGTGGGCGACTGATCGATTACGGCTGCGGCTCCGGCGTGCTGGCCGTGGCGGCGGCCCGCCTGGGCGCCGCCGCGGCGCACGCCTTCGACATCGACCCGCAGGCCCTGGTCGCCACCCGCGACAATGCCGCGGAGAACGACGTCGCGGGGCAAGTGCACGTGCACGAGGACGCTGCTACCCTGCCCGGCGAGGTGGATGTCGTGGTGGCCAACATCCTGTCAGGCACACTGATCGAGCTGGCGCCGAAGCTGTGCGCGCACCTCGCGCCCGGCGGACGGCTGGTGCTGGCCGGCATCCTGAAGCAGCAGGTGCACGAGGTGCGCGCGGGATTCGCGCCGCTGATCGGGCTCTCCGTCTTCGCCGAGCGCGACGGCTGGGCCGCGCTTTCGGGCCGGAGGCCGGCGTGACCCGCCCGGCCCGTCCGGCGATGAAGGTGCGGCCATGAGCCGCATGATCACCACCTGCGCCAACTGCCAGTCGACGCTGACCGTCACGGCGGCCGACCTGCGCATTGGCCAGGGCTATGTGCGCTGCGGCCGCTGCGACAAGGTGTTCAACGCGCTGCTGACCCTCACCGAGGCCGAGGACGAGCCGGCCCCGACGGACCGGAGTCGGTGGCGCATGGCACGCGCTCGATGCCGGCGCTGGAGGAGGACCCGCTGCCGCCCCTCCCCGGGGGCGAGGAGGAACCGCTGCCCTTCGGTTCGATCGGTGACGAGGACGAGGTCGAGGTGGTGCAGACGCACGCCACCGGCCGCTTCAGGAGCATCGTGCTGGAGGGCGAACGGGGCACGGCGCGCATCGAGGAAGAAGACGGGGAAGAGGAGCCGGAAAGGCCCACAGGGCCGCAGCCGGCCGGCGAGGTGGGCCACGAGGTCAGCCTGGAGCGCGTGGACGCGCGGCGGGAGGAGGTGGCGCGCGACATCCTGCGCCAGGCCACCAGCCAGCCCATCGACGTGCTGCTCGAGGAACCGCGCGATGCGGAGACGGCCGTCCCGGAGGACTTCGATGCCGACGAGGCCGTGGGCAACGCCCGCCGCGCCTCCGGCCTCTGGTACGCGCTGGCGGTGCTGTTGGCGCTGGTCCTGCTGGGCCAGTGGGTGCACCACAACCGCCACACGCTGGTGGCCGTGCCCTGGCTGGCCGAACCGCTGCGTTCGGTATACGGCCTCCTCGGCCGGACTGTCGAGCCGTCCTGGGACCTCGGCCGCTACGAGGTCCGGCTGCTCGGCGATCCCGAAGGCAGCGAGGACCTGCACCGCCTGACCGTCCAGGCCGCCATCGCGGTGGCCCCGGACGCCGGCTGGCCGCAACCGCCGCCGGTGCTGCGCGTGCTGCTGTCGGATCGCTGGGGCAACGAGCTGGCCCGCGCCGACCTCCCCCCCCGCGAGTGGGCGCTGGGCGGGGTGCCGGCGCGGCTCGCGCCCGGCCAGCGGGTCGACGCCCGCCTCGAAGTGGCCGCGCCCGAGCGCGTCAGCGGCGTGTCCGTGCTGCCCTGCCTGCCGGATGACGCCGGCGGGCTGCACTGCCGCGAGTAGCCATGTCGCTGCGCATCGGCCGCTGGGAAGTGCCGGTGCCGTCGGTGCTGGCGCCAATGGCGGGCGTCACCGACCGTCCGTTCCGCATCCTCTGCCGCCGCTTCGGCGCGGGGCTGGCGGCCTCCGAGATGATCACCGCCGACCAGCGCCTCTGGCACACCACCAAGTCACGCCGGCGCATGGACCACGAGGGCGAGCCAGAGCCGCGCATGGTGCAGCTCGCGGGCAACGATCCGCGGCAGCTCGCCGAGGCGGCGCGCGCCAACGTCGACCTCGGCGCGCAGATCATCGACATCAACATGGGCTGCCCCGCGAAGAAGGTCTTCGGCAAGGCCTGCGGCTCGGCACTGCTCGGCGACCCCGCGCTGGTGGGCCGCATCCTCGAGGCGGTGGTGCGCGCGGTGGACGTGCCGGTGACGGTGAAGATCCGCCTGGGGCTCGATCGCGCGCATGTCAATGCCCTCGAGATATCACGCATCGCAACAGATGCGGGCGTGAGCGCCATCGCGGTGCATGGACGCACGCGCGCGGATTTCTACCAGGGACGGGCCACGTACGAGGAGATCCGCGAAATCGCGGCCGAAGCGAAAATTCCGGTGATTGCGAACGGGGATATTGACAGCGCGGAAAAAGCGGACCGTGTGCTTCATTTCACGCGCGCGAACGCGGTGATGATCGGCCGCGGCGCGCATGGTTCGCCATGGATTTTCCGCGATGTCAATGCTTTCGTGAAAAATCGCACGATGCCGCGGCAACTCTTGCGCAGCGAAGTGAGAGATATCATCCTTGGACACCTCGCGGCACTGTACGAATTCCACGGAGAGTCGGCCGGTGTCCGCATAGCACGCAAGCACATCGGCTGGTACTGCCAGCAGCACACCGACACGGCATCCTTCCGGCCAGAACTGATGGCCGCGGAAACCTCGTCGGCGCAGTTTTCGGCGGTGGCGGCACGATTCGGCGAGTGGGCACTGACTGATGAAGCGATCGACAAAAACAAGAAATACCAGTGGGAGTTCGGGAATGCGCCCTGCGACGAGCCGTACGACAAGGATGCCTGCAGCACCGTTGAATGCGCGTAAGACTGCTTCGACGACCGCCGCCACCCTGCCCCTGCGCGACCACGCCGAGCGCGCACTGTCCGATTACTTCGCCAACCTGAACGGACACCGTCCGGCGCACCTGTACGACCTCGTGCTGCGCGAGGTGGAGGAGCCCCTGTTCCGCACCGTGCTCGACTACGCCGACGGCAACCAGAGCCAGGCCGCGGTGATCCTGGGCATCACCCGTGGCACGCTGCGCAAGAAGCTGCGCCAGTTCGGGCTGCGGGCCGACTGATCGAGGTACCGACGACTTGGATCTGCCGATCCGACGCGCGCTGCTGTCGGTTTCCGACAAGTCCGGGCTGATCGAGCTCGCCAGGGCACTGGCGGCACGCAACGTCGAGCTGCTGTCCACCGGCGGCACCGCGCGGCTGCTGGCCGGGGCGGGGCTCACCGTCACCGAGGTGGCCCGGCACACCGGCTTTCCCGAGATCATGGACGGGCGGGTCAAGACCCTGCACCCGAAGATCCACGGCGGGCTGCTGGGCCGGCGCGGCACCGACGACGAGGTGATGCGCGACCACGGCATCGAGCCCATCGACCTGCTGGTGGTGAACCTCTACCCCTTCGCGGCCACCGTGGCAAAGCCCGGCGTGAGTTACGAGGAGGGGGTGGAGAACATCGACATCGGCGGGCCCGCCATGCTGCGCGGCGCGGCCAAGAACCACGCCGACGTCACCGTGGTGGTCGATCCCGCCGATTACCCCGCCCTGCTGCAGGAGATGCAGGCCCATGGCGGGGCTACCAGCCGGGCCTTCCGCGCACGGCTGGCCGCCAAGGCCTTCGGGCACACGGCCTGCTACGACTCGCTGGTGTCGGAGTGGCTGCGGCAGCAGAACGGCGTCGAGGGTTTTCCCGCGGAGCTGGGCGTGGGACTCACGCGCCTAGCCACGCTGCGCTATGGCGAGAACCCGCACCAGCAGGCGGCCTTCTACCGCCACGCCCGTCCGGCCCCCGACAGCATCGCCGGCGCGCGCTTCGCGCAGGGCAAGGAGCTCTCGTTCAACAACATCGCCGATGCCGACTGCGCGCTGGAGTGCGTGCGGCAGTTCGAAGGCGATGCCTGCGTGATCGTCAAGCACGCCAATCCCTGCGGCGTGGCCGTCGCGGCCAGCGCGCGCGAGGCCTACGAGCTGGCCTATCGCACCGACCCGACTTCCGCCTTTGGCGGCATCATCGCCTTCAACCGCCCGCTGGACGCCGACACCGCGAAGCTCATCCTCGAACGCCAGTTCGTCGAGGTGCTGGTGGTGCCGGAGCTGCTGCCCGGCGCAGCGGAGGCACTGGCCGCCAGGCCCAATGTGCGCGTGCTGCTCACCGGCCCCCCCCCCCCCCCCCCGCCGGGGAGGCGCGAGCGCCCCACGGTGGCCGGCGCG